>NZ_JACGWD010000019.1:0-57709 GCF_014077565.1 Pseudoalteromonas sp. 5Ae-yellow | reverse complement strand
TTCCATGTCCCGTCTGTTAACATTAATCTTGGCATGTAGGTTCGGTGTAAAGTTTTCTGGCGAATTCAATTATACCTTATCTTCATGCTGTTTGTTTTTCATACCACAAAGATCAACACGCCCTAGTTGATAGGAAATATATGACTAAAAAATCTAAAGCAAAAACCGCAAGCAACAGCGCGGTAGATACAGGACGAGGCGTTATAAACCACAATGCACTAGCAGCGTTGGTAACCTCTAAATTATTTAAACCACAAGTGGTTAAAGCTAAAAAAGGCAAAGGCTCGTTTAAACGCAGCAACAAACATTCAGGACAAGAGTCCTATTTAATCGCGGCTTAAATAGCACCGATCAAATAGGGCTTTTGAATATAGTAAGCGAGGTTTTATACCTCGCTTTTACTTTTAAAGCATTAAAGCCACGTTACATGAGCGCGAAATAAATTCGCACCTACGGGCTTGGTGTTTGCACGATTGTAGGTGAGGTTTTACACCTCGCTTTTAAAGCATTGAAGCCACACTACCAGAGCGCGAAATAAATTCGCACCCACGGGGTCGGTGTTTGCACTATGTAGGTGAGGTTTTACACCTTGCTTTTAAAGCATTGAAGCCACGCTACCAGAGCGCGAAATAAATTCGCACCTACGGGCTTAGTGTTTGCACGATGTAGGTGAGGTTTTATACCTCGCTATTAAAGCATTGAAGCCACATTACCTGAGCGCGAAATAAATTCGCACCTACGGGCTTGGTGTTTGCACGATGTAGGTGAGGTTTTATACCTCGCTTTCACTTTTAAAGCATTAAAGCCACGTTACATGAGCGCGAAATAAATTCGCACCTACGGGTTTGGTATTTGCACGATTGTAGGTGAGGTTTTATACCTCGTTTTAAAACATTAAAGCTACGTTACATGAGGGCGATGTAAAATCGCACCTACGGGTTTGTAGAGCACGGTGGTTCAAACTGCTGTGCTGAATTTTTAACTGTTTGTGATGGGTTTTCACCAAAAAGTTGCGTGTAATCTTTAGCAAATTGTCCCGCGTGCCAAACCCCCCAATTGGCTGCTATTACTGAAATTGGCTTATCTTGGTTTAATTTTTTCAGTTCCCGCCTTACATTATTTAAACGTGTTAAACGTAAAAACCGCAAAGGGTTAATTCCTAAAATACTCTCAAAGCTATATTGAAGTGTGCGCCTACTTACAAAGGCAAGCTCGCACAGCTCGGTTATGGTTATTGTTTTTTGTGGATTTGTGGTCACATACTCTTTTACTTTATCTACCACGGCTTTTCGACGTTTATAACTTGGCGCAATATTTTGCTGTGGATTATCCGCTTGTAATAAGTGTAGCGCCAACATGTTTAGCATATCTTGTTGTGATTCGGTTTTAAGTCCAAAGCCCTTGCCTACAACCATGCTATTAATTATTTGCCTTGCCGTTTGCAATGATGAGTTGCTCACCGATAAGCGAGCTGATTGCGCAGATGACAGGTTTTTCAATGTTACACCTTGTAGCTGCGCCATATATTCAATTGAGTTTCAATCGATTACCAAACCATAAATATTAAATTACTCAGGGGTTATCAGTTCAAAGTCATTATCACTTGTACGGCACATAAATTGATTACTTGCCACATTTAGGCCATTAATTCTACTTTGCTGCGACTGATAAGGGATGCCAAGCCAAAAAGAATTGGGGGCTATGTTACATTACTGACGAAGCGCTCGCTCGGTGTATTCTTTAAACACGTGAATATTGGCGTAATCCGTTTCTTCAATAAAACCATAAAAGCTGCCGTCGCTCATTTGATCGTATTTTTGCTGCCATTGAGTAAGGCTATGCGCTTGCTCGTCTATGTCATGTGTTTGCACCTTGCTCTTAAGTGGTGCGCCGTACCTATTTTGCTGCGCCATATAGGGGATGCTCTTTTTCGTTACACTTTTATTATGCTTAAGTTAACACCGCTTTGCGTATGCAACCAATTGAATTGGATTAATAAATAATCTTTTGCCAAAATTCGATAGTTACTTGGTACAAAATAAGCTGTCTTGTAACTATTCAAAATTGATTTATAGCTAAAATATAGCAAAACCTATACCAAGGTTTGTCATGTTAGTTATGTGGAGTAAATCATGGGGCAAGCGTACAGTTACACTTTAGGTACACATACTTATAAATTCGATAACTTAGCCCAGTTAATGGCTAAAGCAACGCCGCAGCGTTCGGGTGATCGCTTACCGGGTGTAATTGCACAATCGGCGCAAGAGCGCGCTGTAGCACAAATGGCATTGGCCGATGTACCCCTTAAAACATTTTTAAATGAGGTACTTATTCCCTATGAAGATGACGAAATTACACGTTTAATTATTGACGAACATGATGCGAATGCTTTTATGGCTATTGCACATTTAACCGTAGGTGACTTTCGTAATTGGCTTTTAAGCGACTTTGCAACACCCGCTGTGCTTGCAAGTATAAGGCAGGGTATTACGCCCGAAATGGCCGCAGCTGTTAGCAAAATAATGCGCAATCAAGATCTCATATTAATTGCTAAAAAGTGTCATGTTACGAGTGCTTTTAGAAATACTATTGGCCTTCCTGGGCATTTATCTACACGTTTACAACCAAACCACCCTACTGATGATATTAATGGTATTGCTGCATGCATGCATGCATGCATGCATGCTCGATGGTCTGCTATACGGTAATGGCGATGCCGTAATAGGTATCAACCCTGCAACCGATAATGTTGCTCAAGCCATTAAATTAATGACGCTAATGGATGATGTTATTCAAAAATATGAAATACCAACCCAAAGCTGTGTACTCACCCATGTTACTAACACGATTGAATGCATAGAAGCAGGTGCACCGGTTGATTTAGTGTTTCAGTCGATTGGTGGCACAGAGGCTACTAATTCAAGTTTTGGCTTTAATTTAAATACCTTAGCCGAAGCGCAAGATGCGGCCTTGAGTTTAAAGCGCGGCACTGTTGGCAATAATGTGATGTATTTTGAAACTGGGCAAGGCAGCTCGCTTTCTGCAAATGCGCATCATGGGCTTGATCAGCAAACGTGCGAAGCTCGCGCTTATGCCGTTGCTCGTAAGTTTAACCCATTACTGGTAAATACCGTGGTGGGGTTTATTGGCCCTGAATATTTGTTTGATGGTAAAGAAATTACCCGAGCAGGACTTGAGGATCACTTTTGCGCTAAGTTATTGGGCATACCGATGGGGTCCGACGTGTGTTACACCAATCATGCAGAGGCTGATCAAAACGATATGGATAACTTGCTAACGCTATTAGGTGTTGCTGGTTGCTCGTTTGTAATGGGAATTCCTGGCTCTGACGATATTATGCTTAATTACCAAACGACATCGTTTCATGATGCATTATATGTTCGCCGTGTACTTGGCTCTAGACCTGCCCCCGAGTTTGAAGCATGGCTAAGCAAAATGAAAATAATGCAAAACACTTCCGATATTACACTTTCAGATACTTTACCTCCCGCTTTTGCTAAACCTCTGGGTGCAATTACTGGAGGTGGCTCATGAAATCACGTTTAAAACAGAGCACTCCTTTAGATAACTCAGTAAACGAGCATAAAAATAACGGTAATGTAGTGCACAACCCTTGGAGTGATTTACGCCGTTTTACCGATGCGCGTATTGGGCTTGGGCGTGCGGGTATAAGTTTGCCAACCTCAGAAATGCTGGCTTTTCAGCTATCTCATGCACAAGCACGCGATGCGGTGAGTTTTCCGCTTGATATTAACAAAATGGCTGAGCAACTAGGCAGTATTAGTGCTCTAAAAGAAGTTGCCCCTCCCCTGCATTTACACAGCCAAGCCGTTGACAGGGTTACTTACCTTCAGCGACCCGATTTAGGCCGCAAGCTTGATGAAAATGGTAGGCAAATACTTCTCAGCTATATGAATAAACAAAAGCACACTACTCAGGCTAAATACGATTTAGCGATTGTAGTGGTGGATGGACTCTCCTCGTTGGCGGTACAAAAAAATGCATACCCATTTATAACAGAGCTATTAACGCACCTTACAACAGACAAGCAATTTAAAATTGCCCCCATTACTTTGGTTGAACAAGGTCGAGTAGCAATTGGCGACGATATAGGTGAGTTGCTAAATGCGCAGGTGGTTATGGTGTTAATAGGAGAGCGCCCAGGACTTAGTTCGCCAGATAGCCTTGGCTTGTATTTAACATGGGAGCCTAAAACAGGACTTAACGATGCATGTCGTAATTGCATATCGAATATTCGCCCAGCAGGCCTACCTTATACAGAAGCGGCTAGGCGTGCGCTGTACTTATTACGTGAAGCTAAAAAACTAAAACTAACTGGGGTTAATTTAAAAGACCGTACACAAGACGATGTAATTGAGCATCAGGTTTCAACCACTAACTTTTTAATTGCTGAGTAATTTTAATTAAAAACACATGAAATAAAAAAAAAAAACTAAACATCAACGGAGAAGGGTTATGTCTACTAACAATACAGAGTACCTTGCTAAAAGACAGTTAAAACGAGGTACTGCGGGGTGGTTATTACTCGCAGGTTTGGGTGTGTCGTATGTAATATCGGGTGACTTTGCAGGTTGGAACTTTGGTATTGCCGAAGCGGGTTGGGGTGGCTTTGCCATTGCTGCAGTGTTAATGGCAGTTATGTATTTAGCGCTGGTATTGTCGCTTGCTGAAATGTCAGCTGCAGTACCTGCAGCAGGCGGTGGTTATAGTTTTGCGCGCCAAGCTATGGGGCCAGCGGGAGGCTATTTAACTGGGCTTGCGGTATTAATTGAATACGCTTTAGCGCCCGCTGCTATTGTTATTTTTATAGGCTCTGCAGTTGAAGCCCTCACTGGATTTAATGGACCATGGGTATATGCATTATTTTACTTACTATTTGTGGGAATTCATTTAGCAGGCGTAGGAGAAGCACTTAAAGTAATGATGGTAATAAGTGGTTTAGCAGTATTAGCTATTATTGCAACGGCTTTTGTTTTAATTACAAATTTTGATGCATCACGCTTATTTGACGTCCCCGTAACTGATGCAGTGGGAGCCAGTGAGTTTTTACCTTTAGGTTGGTACGGGGTTTGGGCTGCATTACCGTTTGCCATGTGGTTATTTTTAGCGGTAGAAGGTGTACCGCTTGCTGCAGAAGAGGCAAAAGATCCCGCTAAAGATGTGCCAAAAGGCATTATTGGTGCAATGATCTTTTTGTTATTTACTGCTTTTTTAGTTGTTGTTTTAGTGCCTGGCGCTGGCGGTGCTGCTGCAATGGGCGCAAGTGCTGTACCTTTGGTTGATGCATTAAATGCATCGGGTAGTGAGGGCTTAGCAACTGTAGTAAATATATTAGGGCTTGCGGGTTTAGTTGCTTCGTTTTTCTCTATTATTTATGGTTATAGTCGCTTAGTGTTTGCTTTATCTAGAGCCGGATATTTATCGCGTTCGTTGTCGATTACGACTAATCGCAAAGTGCCAGCACGTGCGTTGATTGTACCTGCCGTATTTGGTTTTTTAGTATCACTCAGTGGCGAGGGTGATTTAATACTTGCAATGGCTGTAGTAGGTGCAACTGTATCGTATGCATTGATGGCGCTGAGCCATATTTTGCTACGCGTTAAACAACCTGATTTACCTCGCCCGTATAAAACCCCTGGTGGTGTAGTAACTTCAAGTATTGCTTTAGTGCTTTCGCTTATAGCATTAACCGGTGTGTATGCGTTCGACCCTCGTGCATTTTTATACACTATGATGCTGTTTATTGTGGGCGCCGTATATTACTTTGGCTACAGCTCAAAACACTTAGTTGCTAAAAGCGCTGATGAAGAGTTTGCAATGTTGGCAGATGCAGAATCTGATTTAGAAATGGCTAAGTAAATATTAATAGTTATTATAAGTGAGGCTAGCCCTCACTTATATTTTTATACAAGCAACACGGTGTAAAAATAGTGCCTGCATGTAAACATCAAGCCCCTTCTCTACTTTATTAATACCATTTAAAGCTAAAACTTTATGCTGCCGCGTAGCGCTTTGTTTTGCCCATGTTTGGTTTTTTTGTCCATGCGCTTTCGCTGTGAATTACGGCTGGGCTTGGTGGCTCGACGCGCCTTATTAACTACCGTAGCACTAAGAATTAAATCCTTTAAACGCTTAAGGGCATCTTCTCGATTTAGCTCTTGAGTACGGTGGCTTTGCGCTTTAATGATTAAGACGCCGTCTTTGGTAATTCTTGTATCATTTAAGGCAAGTAAGCGTTCTTTGTAGAAGTCAGGTAATTTAGAGCGGTTAATATCAAAGCGTAAATGAATTGCACTTGCCACTTTGTTAACATTTTGACCACCGGCACCTTGCGAACGAATAGCCGTGAGCTCTAGTTCCCATTCATCGATAGTGACAGTATTTGAAATTGTTAACATTGTGTTCAGCTCTATTTGTCAAAAATGCATTATATCATTTGTAACTATATTTGTGCTGAATCAGCTTAAGTTATAGGACTTTAAAGTATTTATACTACTTTATAGCCTAAATCCCCCTAATACTTTAGTTTTGTATTGGCAAGCGCTTACATTTAGTTTTAAATAGCGTTAATTAAACAACAGGAAATGCCCAATGAAAAAAATACTTTTATCACTTAGCTTATTAGCAATGAGTTTTTCAAGCCTTGCAGAAGACATTAGCGAAGGCCAATTACAAAGCTACATGAAAGCATTACCTGCTGTAACTAGCTGGGCAAGCAGCCAAGAGTCGTTAAAAGACTTAGATTTAGCAAGTATGTTAGGTGGTTCTGCAGAGCAAAGCGTTGGCGAACAAAGCTCTTTAGCTAATAGTGCACTAAGCATGATTAAAGAGCAAGACCTGTACAAAAGCTTCGCGGGTGTTACAAACCGTTATGGTTTTACGCCAGAGCAGCTAGTAACGGTAGGTTCTGAAGTATCAATGGCTTATATCGAAAATCTTAAATCGGGCCTTTCTGCTGATAACCAAGAAACGGCAACTAAAGTAATGGGTGGCCTGCAAAGCCTTAAAAGTGCTAAAGATAGTGGCGCTAGCTCGTTAATGGGTTCGTTTGGTAAATCTTCAAGCGCAGCTGCGGAGTCTACGGATTCTTTAGTAAGCGAAAACAACCTTGAACTTGTGGGCGAATATATGCCACAACTACAAAAGCTTTTTGCACTTTTATAAGTTTTATTGCTTTAAAAAAAGCGGGCTTATCTAGCCGTGAAATTAAAACGCATAAAAAACGGGGGAGTATTCAATACTCCCCCGTTTTTATTTAGCGTACAGATTATTTAAGATCGAACCTGTCTGCGTTCATTACTTTTACCCATGCATTTACAAAGTCATGTACAAAACGTTCTTTATTATCGTCTTGTGCATAAAATTCACTTAGGGCACGTAAAATAGAGTTTGAACCAAACACTAAATCTACGCGTGTGGCAGTCCATTTAATGGTGCCTGTTTTGCGTTCAACAATATTATATATACCTGGCTCTAGTGGCTTCCAGTTGTTAGCCATGTCGGTTAGGTTTACAAAAAAGTCGGTAGATAGCGTGCCTACATTATCGGTAAGTACACCATGTTTAGTGCCTGCGTAGTTTGTACCTAGTACACGCATGCCGCCCACAAGTGCAGTCATTTCTGGTGCTGTTAAGCCCATTAACTGGCTACGCTCTAGTAATAACTCTTCGGCTGATACTGCGTAATCTTTTTTCAGCCAGTTTCTAAATCCATCGTGAATTGGTTCTAGTACATCAAACGATTCTGCATCAGTCATTTCGTCTGTTGCGTCTCCTCGTCCTGGTGCAAATGGTACTGTTACATTAACACCGGCTTGTTTTGCCGCTTGCTCTACAGCCGCGGTGCCACCTAAGACGATTAAATCAGCCATGCTTACTGGTTTAGATAAACCCGCTTGTACTTTTTCAAGGGCACTAAGCACACTTGCTAAGCGCTCTGGCTCATTACCTTGCCAATCTTTTTGTGGTGCTAGACGAATACGTGCGCCATTTGCGCCACCGCGTTTATCAGAACCACGATACGTACGCGCGCTATCCCACGCTGTATTTATTAAATCATTCGCGCTTACACCGCAATCAAGTAGCTGTGCTTTTAAGCTTGTGATTTCATCGTCTGATAATGTGTAATCAACTGCTGGAATAGGATCTTGCCAAATTAGGTCTTCGCTTGGCGCGTCTTTACCTAAGTAACATGCTTTAGGACCTAAATCGCGGTGAGTTAGCTTAAACCATGCACGTGCAAATACATCAGAGAAGTATTCAAAGTCGTTATAAAAACGCTCAATAATTTTACGGTACGCAGGGTCCACTTTCATGGCCATATCGGCATCGGTCATCATTGGGTTTAAACGAATTGATGAATCTTCTACGCCTACTGGTTTGTCTTCTTCTTTAATATTTACAGGCTCCCACTGATGAGCGCCAGCTGGGCTTTTAGTGAGTTCCCATTCGTAATTTAAAAGTAAATGGCAGTATCCGTTATCCCATGTTGTTGGGTGTGTGGTCCATGCGCCTTCAAGGCCCGAGGTTACAGTATGACGACCAAAGCCGCCTTCTTTGGTGCTGTTCCAACCTAAACCTTGCTCGTGTACATCAGCTGCTTCTGGCTCTGGGCCTAAGTGCTCTGCTTTACCATTACCATGAGTTTTACCTACTGTATGGCCGCCCACTGTTAGCGCTGCGGTTTCTTCGTCATCCATCGCCATGCGAGCAAATGTTTCACGTACATGAGCCGCTGTTTTAAGAGGATCTGGTATACCATTAACACCTTCAGGATTAACGTAAATTAGGCCCATTTGTACTGCGGCTAATGGGTTTTCCATTGTGTCTGGTTTTTCTACATTGTCGTAGCGCTCATCACTTGGTGCTAACCATTCTTTTTCTGCACCCCAGTAAATATCTTTTTCTGGATGCCAAATGTCTTCACGGCCGCCCGCAAAACCATAAATTTTAAGACCCATTGATTCGTATGCCATATTACCAGCAAGAATAAATAAATCGGCCCATGAGAGTTTGTTACCGTATTTTTTCTTAAGTGGCCATAAAAGTCTGCGTGCTTTATCTAAGCTTGCGTTATCTGGCCATGAATTTAAAGGCGAGAAACGTTGGTTACCCGTACTTGCGCCACCACGACCATCAGATAAACGGTATGTACCCGCTGAGTGCCATGCCATACGAATCATTAAACCACCGTAATGGCCCCAATCGGCAGGCCACCAATCTTGGCTGTCGGTCATAAAGGTTTTTAAGTCGGCTTTAACTTCGTCTAAATCTAGAGATTCAAATGCTTCTGCGTAGTTAAAATTAGTACCATATGGATTTGATTTAGTATCGTGTTGATGAAGAATGTCTAAGTTGAGTGTGTTTGGCCACCAATCGGTGTTTACTTTAGAAACAACTGAATTACTACCGTGCATAACAGGGCATTTACCCGCTGTTGGCTTGCTCATTGTGAAATCCTTAAAATAGAAAAGTAAAATACTTAATCAATCAGTATTATTGCTTATGTGTTTATAACTTTTTAAAAAGTAACGGTTATTTTTATTTAATAGGCTTACTTTTTACTCAGCGTGCCTACCCAAGTGCTTACGTATCCTTAATATAGGCGTATAAATTATGCTAAGCCAGCCTCAACATACTATTTAAAACGATTGCTCCAATTTATATTTTTGATTGCCCTTACGTTAATGATGTATTTAACAATAGGCTTAAAGTCGCGTTTAAAATAATAGTAAAAAAGTCAGATGGCGCTCATATAAAGCATTACGCAAAATAAAAATTTAAATATCGGTGAATTAACCTTAATCTTTTTACTAGACCTGTGATCGAATTGAAAAATTTCGGCGTAATGGTATGTGAAGGGTTTGAAAGTGGCTTTAGTTTACTAAAGCGCACATTGGAATACCCCCCTTCACCATGAAATTGTAGTTAGATAGTTATAATGATAAAGGTGCATTACTTAAGCCCAATGCACCTTTCTTTATTTTTAACTAATTGAATTAAGTTAAGTAATTGTTCAGATAAATTCAGTTAGTATGAAGTTGTTCTCCTGTGAACCCTTACGACATATTGTTGTTTTAAGCAGTTTTTGCCAGCTCTCCTTGAGCTGGCTTTTTTTTTGCCTATTTTTACTCAAATTACCTGAGCATGGGTAATATGCTCACGCTTTACCCTATTATTGCTAAGCTCACTAGGCTAAAAAAAATTTACAACTATTGCTCCTATCTAAATTAGGTCAATTTTAATCCACAAAGAACAACACGCCCTAGTGCCATTAAGCCCTGCATGCTAAAGTTATTACAGTAATTAATTTAATTAGGCGTACCAATGCGTTATTACCTATCTGTACTTTTTGTTTGTTTAACTTTGTTTTCGGGCATAGTGAACTCAGCTGAAAAGCAACCAGCTTCACCTACAGCACAACAAGAGCAACAAGCTCTTCAACAACTCAAAGAGCCTATGTATAAGCCGCTAATGGAGCGTTACATATTAGATGAGCTAAAAGCAGTTAGGCAAGATCAGCAAAAGCTTCGTGAAGATGTAACTAAGCAGGTTACTCATGCGCAACTTGATACTGCAGATCGCGCATTAACGTACACTACAGATACCATTAATAATGTGTTTTTTATAATTACCGCTACGGCGTCGATTTTAGTTTTAGTGGGTTGGAACTCGTTGCGCGATGTTAAAAATAAAGTAGAAGATATTGTAAATACGCGTGTGAGTGTAATTACAGACGAGTATGAAGACCGATTAAAAATTCTTGAAGAAAAACTACGCGTTCGCTCAGAAGAAATACTCAGCAACCAAGAACGCATATCGGTGACTAACGAAGTTCATTCGTTGTGGATGCGCGCAAACCTAGAAAGTGATTTTGCAAATAAAATTGAAATTTTTGATGAAATACTCAATCGCAAACCAGAAGATGTGGAAGCCATTGCTTATAAAGCCGATGCACTACTAGAAATTAATGAAACAGCACAAGCCATTGAGCTGTGTAACCAAGCAATTGATATAGACAGCGATTACGGTTATGCCTATTGGCAACGAGCCTGTGCTTATGCATTAACACATAAGCATGCTGATGCATTAGCCGATATTAAAATGGCACTTGAATACTCTCCAAACTTACGTAATGAATTATTACATGAGAGCGCTTTTGCAAGCCTGCATGACAACGACAGCTTTAATACGATAGTGGCTGGTGAAGTTGTTTAAGCACTCAGAATTTCGCCTGTATGATTAGGCGCAACACCATAAAAAAGGGCTTTGGCCCTTTTTTATGTTTTTAAAGGTAAAGTTTGTTGTGTAATTAGAAGCTTAACTGCGCTCTACAAACTCAGCTCTAGCGTAGAGCTAAGATCAAAAGTGATTACTTCACAAAGAGGTTTAGAGACGCTGCGCTTTTAGAGAAGAGCTTAGAAGTTAAAATAATAAAAACAATCAGAAACTGTGCTTCTAACATGAGCAACAAGTCATACTCTAAACTTGGTATAAACACAGCTATTCGCGCAGGTTACAAGCTTTTAAAGCAACGCTTGTACTTTTATAATGCCGAGTCAGCATTGGTTTTGCTCTTCTCATTTGCTCCTCCTTTTCTTCTCTGCGTGCATATTGTTTTTTAGGGCTGTTATACACAAATAGGTTTAGAGATGCTGCGCTTTTAGAGTAGTTAGCTTAAGTGCTTCTCGCGCGAGCAAGCTTAGTGCCTACCTGAGAAACTTACACTCAGCAGTTTAATTTACCTGTAGACGCGCTGCTTACAGGCGTTTAAAAACGAAGTTTTTAGGATGGTTGAATTAATACCAACCCGCAATAATACTTAATCATTTTTAGGGGCTAAACGTGTCGCTACCTGCGTAAAAAAATTCTCATTTAGAACAACTAAATAGCGAATTTTTTGCCTAGCTATCAACACGTTTTTCCATCCTCAAAATAGATCACTTAATTAAGCGAATTGGTATAAGTAATTAGAAGCTGCTACCCATTTTCTTCAGGCATAAAAAAAGCCGCATAAAATGCGGCTTTGGAGGTTAGTCTCACTTCACTTTGGGCGTGTCTCCAAAACTTAGTGAATACGTTACCAAGGAACTGTTATGTATTATTTAAGCTATTGACTCTAATGCAATTTTAACCATTTCGTTAAACGTGCTTTGACGCTCATCAGCAGGTGTTGCTTCACCGGTGATTACGTGGTCACTTACTGTAAATAATGCCATTGCATTTGCGCCGTATTCAGCTGCAACGCCATATAAACCGGCAGTTTCCATATCCACTGCTAGCATGCCTAACTTGTCTAAGTCTTTATAGAACGAGTCGTCTGCTTGGTAGAAAGTGTCGGTTGTAAATACGTTACCTACTTTTGCTTCTATTCCTAGCTCTTTAGCGGCGTTTACACCGTTTAAAAGTAAGTCAAAGTTAGCAATAGCAGCAAAATCGTAGCCACGAACACGTGCACGGTTTACGTTTGAATCTGTGCTTGCACCTTGTGCAAAAATTACGTCACGGATTTTGATATCTGTGCCAATACCGCCACACGTACCAATACGTATAATATTTTTAACGCCAAAGCTTACAATTAGCTCACGTGCATAAATAGACATTGATGGAATGCCCATGCCTGAACCCATGATGCTTACTGGCTTACCTTTGTAAGTACCAGTGAAACCGTACATGTTACGAACACCTGTAACTTGTACTGCATCATCTAAAAAGTTTTCAGCAATATATTGCGCACGTAGCGGATCGCCTGGCATTAATACTGTTTCGGCGAAATCACCAACGTTTGCACTGATATGCGGAGTACTCATTAATTGTTTTCCTTTTTATTTGGCGTTGTTAGCTCATTTAAAAAGCTGTCGCCGTAATCAAGCGCAGATAAGTTAAACCACTGTGCCAGTGTTTGACCGATATCTGCAAAGCTGTTGCGTTCACCTAGTGGTGTGTTACTCATACCTGGTTTATATGCAATAACCGGTACGTATTCGCGAGTGTGCTCAGAACCTGGAAAGGTTGGGTCACAACCGTGATCTGCAGTGATCATTAATATATCATCTGCGTTTAACTGTTTTAGTATAGTTGGTAAATAGTCATCAAATTCTTTTAATGCTTTTGCATAACCTACTGGGTTACGGCGATGACCAAATTTTTCATCAAAATCAACTAGGTTAGTAAAGATTAAGCTATGTTCTGGTGCGCTTTTCATTACTTCGCTGGTTTTTTCTAGCAAGTTCATAAGCCCAGGTGCTTTATGCTTTTGGGTTATGCCCTGGTGCGCGTAAATATCTGAAATTTTACCAATACTAATTACTTCGCCGCCGGCTTTTGCTAACACATCTAGCAATGTTGGTGCTGGCGGAAGCACTGAATAGTCGCGACGATTACCCGTTCGAGCAAAGTCTTGGCTATTTGAACCCAAAAATGGCCGCGCAATCACTCGTCCTATATTCATTTCATCAAGTAGCGCCCGTGCGATTTCGCAAACTTGATAAAGCTTCTCTAGGCCGAATGACTCTTCATGCGCGGCTATTTGAAACACGCTATCAGCTGAGGTGTAACAGATTGGTTTACCTGTTTTTACGTGCTCTTCACCTAGCTGTTCTAAAATGGTTGTTCCCGATGCATGGCAGTTGCCTAAAATGCCAGGAATACCAGTACGAGCTATAAACTCGTCTATAAATTCTTGTGGGAAACTTGGCTGTGTTTTTGGGAAATATCCCCAATCAAATAACACAGGTACTCCTGCCATTTCCCAATGACCTGATGGCGTGTCTTTTCCGCTAGATAATTCTTTAGCGTAACCCCATGCTCCTTGAGAAGCTTGGCGGTCTGAAATTAAACACGGTTCTCCACCGGCAGCTTCACATGCATCCACTAACCCAAGTTTTGATAGGTTAGGAAGCGATAATGCAGCGCCTGTTTCGTCGTAATATGCTTTTAGTAAGTGAGCGAATGTATTAGCCCCAAGATCGCCGAATTTATCTGCATCTGGTGCTGCACCGATTCCTAGGCTATCTGCCATTAAGATAATTGCTCTTGCCATTTTGACCTCACTTTGATTCTAGGTGGTTACTTTATCCGCTGATCGATTTTTCCGTACAGGACAAAAGTCCTGTTTCATAAAACCTAAACATTATAAATTTGCATTCTTAAGCGAAGCAAAAGAGATTAATCGTGTCTTTTTTGCTATTGTGATCTACCAACAATATATCCTTCTGTGTGGGTGAGAACTTTAGTGACACGAACTACTATTATAGCTATTGCAGGCGCGTCTGCGTCGGGCAAATCTCTTTTTAGCCAAACTATATACAATGAATTGGTTAATGAGCTTGAACCAGGCGCTATCGCCATTATTGAAGAAGATGCTTACTACAAGGATCAGTCGCATTTACCGATGGCGCATCGTACGCAAACGAATTACGACCATCCTGATGCATTTGAACATGCGTTAATGCTTGAGCATTTAACACAGCTTCGTAGTGGAAATTCAGTTGAAGTACCAACGTATGATTATGCACAGCATACACGTAGCGAGAAAACTCGCCGAGTGCCTGCTGCTAAAATACTCATTGTTGAAGGTATTTTATTATTGAGTGACAAAGCGCTTAATAAAGAATTTGATATTAAGGTGTTTATAGATACGCCTTTAGATATTTGCTTAATGCGTCGTATGCAACGTGATATGGAGCAACGAGGCAGAACATTACAATCTGTTGTTGAGCAGTACCAAGCAACTGTTAGACCGATGTTTTATCAATTTATTGAGCCTTCTAAGCATAACGCAGATTTAGTTGTGACTCGAGGCGGTATGAACCGCGTTGCGATTGATATAATAAAAAGTAAGATAAAATATTTACTACAAGAATAACAACGGGAAACATTTGTATGACAACATTTATGAGCTTAGTGGGCATGTGTGTGCTACTAAGCATTGCCTTTGCGGCATCAACTAATCGCAAGGCAATTAATTTAAGAACCGTTGGTATAGCATTTGCTATGCAAGTAGTTATTGGCGGTTTTGTCCTGTTTTTTGAAGCAGGAAAAAATGTGTTAACGAGCATGTCAGCAGCCGTATCGTCGGTTATTGGTTATGCAAACGACGGTATTGGGTTTTTGTTTGGCCCACTTGCCTCACAAGACACATTAGGTTTTATTTTTGCGATTCAAGTTTTGCCCGTTATCGTGTTTTTCTCAGCACTTGTTGCTGTGTTGTATCACCTTGGCATTATGGATTGGATAATTAGGATTTTAGGCGGCGGTTTACAAAAATTATTGAAAACCTCTCGCACAGAATCGCTTTCAGCGACGGCAAATATTTTTGTTGGCCAAACTGAAGCACCGCTAATAGTTAAGCCATTTATAGCAACGATGACCAAATCGGAATTGTTTGCTGTGATGGTAGGTGGCTTAGCCACTGTGGCAGGCTCTGTAATGGCCGGTTACGTTATTATTGGCGTAGATCTTAAGTATTTAATAGCAGCGAGCTTTATGGCTGCTCCTGGTGGTTTTTTAATGGCAAAAATGATTGTGCCAGAAACTGAAACGCCTAAAGATAACTTAGCAGATCTAGATTTAAATGATGATGATAAACCAGTTAATGTAATTGATGCAGCTGCATCAGGTGCAGCAAATGGTATGCATTTAGCACTTAACGTTGGTGCAATGTTACTTGCTTTTGTAGCGCTAATTGCACTACTAAACGGTTTATTAGGTGGTATTGGCGGGTGGTTTGATTACCCAACATTAACGCTTCAAGAAATATTAGGCTATTTATTTGCTCCTGTTGCATGGTTACTCGGTGTACCGTGGGATGAAGCAATTATAGCCGGCAGCTTTATTGGTCAAAAGATAGTAGTAAACGAGTTTGTTGCTTACTTAGACTTTATAAATTATCGCGATACGTTAAGCGCGCACACACAAGCAATTGTTACTTTTGCTCTATGTGGCTTTGCTAACTTATCATCGATAGCCATTTTACTAGGTGGGTTAGGCGGTATGGCGCCTAGTCGGCGGAAGGATATCGCACGCTTAGGGCTCAGAGCAGTGTTAGCAGGATCTATGGCTAACCTTATGAGCGCAGCAATTGCTGGGTTTTTCCTCTCGCTAGCTTAGAAACTTATTGAGATGAACACCGGTGTTGCAAAACAAGAGGATAGCGCTTTAAGGGGTTAAAGCTCTATCTGACTTGAACGATACTTCACCAAGGGCCGCAAGGCCCTTTTATCGTTTTAGGCCTTCCACATTTATACACTCCCCCACCTTCAAGCTATTTAACCTTATTTATGGTTATATATAACTCAAATAAACCAATATCTTAGTAACAAATTCACATAAATATTTTTTGTGTTTTTCGTATTTTCAGCCACACTTACTATTACTTAAGCTAACCGACTAACGATCCGCTATTGTGAAATATATTCTTATTCTCTTTTTTTAATTTGTTCTGTGTATGTTCAAGCAAAGGAACCCATCCTTGTTGTTACAGAGTTAGCACCGCCAAACCAGGTGTTGATTGATGGTGAGGTAGCAGGTGAAGGTACTCAATTTATTAGAGATATATTTGCTGAGGCTGATCTAACACCTAACATTCAAATGTACCCTTGGGCACGTGCTTATAAAATTGCAGATGAGCTTAAAAATACCTTTATATACAGCCTTGCACGCACTGTAGAGCGAGAAGACAAATTTTATTGGATAGGACCTGTCGAACGTTTTGAACTAGGCTTTATTGGCCTATCAGAGCGAGATGATCTTATTATAAACACTACTGAACAAGCTAAAGTGTACAAAATTGCTATGCAGCGCAATGATTTTTCAACACAAACCCTCGCAAAACTGGGGTTTGAAGTTGTTTTAACCTCTGATATTCAAAAGTCATACTCTTTACTACTCGCTAAAAAAGTAGATTTAATTGTAGACGATCCTTTATATATGCAGCAGATGAGTGATTATCTAAAGCTCAAACCAGCACACTTAAAGTTTATTTATAAAATAGATGAGCTAACAATTGATGCTTATTTAGCTGCGAATAAAAAAACAGATATGCATTTAATAGAATCACTGCAAGCTGCATTTTTAAAAATAAAGCAAAAGAAAGGGCTGCCTTACAGGTACTAACATTAGCGCTTATAACGTTTTTTATAAGCCGAAAAGTTATCCTTCTTTTTAAGCTTTTCAAACTCCCTATTAAAACGCTCTACAATGTAATTGGGTACTGATTTATTAAACGCGATGTAGTTACCTGCTATCTCAGGTAATGGTAATTCCTGCAGCCTAACGACATCGTCTTCACTATACCCAAAAGGCGAAAGTTGATAACCAATGGTGTATTCAGAGCCTAAAATCAAATCTATTTTACTATTTAAAAACAAGTGCATATATTGCTTTTCATCACCTATGGACAAAAGGTTTTTACCTGCTTCAAACCCTACTTTTTTAATTATGGATTCGTAAATATCCCCTCTTACGATAGCAAGTGAAAACTGCTTTGCTTCATTTAAGCTATTCATTTTTAACTGAGTATTTTTTTTAAGTTTATAAAAAAATGTTTCACTGGATGCCAAAGGCCCTACCCAATTAAAAATAGGCGTTCTTTGAGATGTTTTAGCGATAGAGATAATACCTGAATGCTTTTCTTTTTGGACTAGGCTGTAAGCACGTTTCCAAGGAAGTATTTTAAATTCACAGGTAATGTCTGACGCAATGCATACATCTTTTACAATATCGAGATTTATGCCAACAAGTTGACGCGCTTTGTTTTCAAAATTGTATGGCGAAAAGTGCTCAGTGTAGACCGTGAGCTTGAAATCTTCAGCCTGTGCGTAATGACTGATAAATATAAAAACAAGTATAAGGAAGGATTTAATGATAACGATACCTACTGATGAACTTACATTAATAATAAGTGCAGCTTAGGTTGAGTCAAATTTCAGACACAAAAAAAGCGCCTTAAGCGCTTTTTTTTCATTTTACTTAAAAAGTAAAATTATACAGCTGTGATGTTATCAGCTTGTGGACCTTTTTGACCTTGTGAAAGAGTAAACTCTACACGTTGGCCTTCAGCTAAAGTTTTGAAACCTTCGCTTTTGATTGCTGAGAAATGTGCGAAAACGTCTGGGCCATTTTCTTGCTCGATGAAACCAAAACCTTTAGACTCGTTGAACCACTTAACTGTACCTGATACGATGTTAGACATTGTAATATCCTGATATAAAATAAAAAATATGCTCATAAGAGCGGGTGTAGCAAAAAATGAGATGGTACTTTAAAAACTTCAGGACGGTACTACAAGTATTACTTATACAACATCGAAATGGAGATTTATAGCTTACATGCTTTCTTTCTAGCTGCAGCCCACTATATAGATTTTTTAAAATATGTCAAGTACCTATCTATAATCAGAGTGATAAACAACCAAAACCGCTTTCCTTGGTTATTAAAATTCAAATTCTAATGCGAGCCTAAAACTATGATTTTTTTCTGATTGGCTTATCTCAGTGATAAAACCCGCTTCCCATTTTAACTGCTTTTGTCCATCAAAACGCTGCAAACCTATAAACCCAGGCCCTATGCCAACAAAGTCTTCACCTACGTACACCTCAATAGATGGCTGAAAAGCAGAACGATAGCGATAGCGATATTGCGCTCTAAACTCGCTTTCCCATTCATTTTGTATATCCTGCCCCCACTCGTAAACCAAAAAAGCATTCATAGTTAAGCTTGTTTTGCCAAACTCTTTTTCGATCACAAAACCCGAAGTTGCCTCATACACATCTTCGTTATGTTTTTTTTCAAGCTCAAATAATGCCCCCCAATCAGCCCATAATTTACCTTGCTCAATTAATTGCCAGCGTAGTTCAAGCTCATAAGCTTCTAAACCAAAGTCGCCGTTGTCATCTCGCTCACCAACTAAATAGCCTTCGAGTGCCATTGTATCGTTAATAGCACCGCCACCACCCAAACGCTGCGCTAGTATGTTGCCACTATCTGTTTGGTGCGACACTAACCGCCATTCAAACTCTCGCTCAAAAGGTAAAACATAGGGGTGATATACCTTATCAACAACAATTCCATCGGCCTTTGCTGGGGTTGAAAGTACCAACAAACAAAAAACGGTAAAGCTAAGCGCTAAATATAGGTTGAGTGCTTTCATACACGTTCCTTAGAAATTGAAGCCGAAATAACATAACAAAGTGATAAAAATATCACGCTACTTGTACTATATATAAGTACACTCATTAGATCCGGGGTAGCCTCGTAACCAACCAGGGCGCGCAGTACGCGCCCGAGTTCAGAGTTTTCGCTTAAAACATCGCGTAAATCCCACACGGTTGCGGTGTTGGTAATTAAGTCTATTTGGCTTGCCAAATCCAGTGCAACTAATAACTTAGCCGCGCTGTTAAAAGCAAGCAAAGTAAAAAGCGGATACATACCAAAGCGGTGCTTAATTGCATTCATTAAAAAGTACAGCAATACGCTAAAACTTAAACAAATTCCAACACCTAATAAAGTGCCAATAAATAAGCTTTGCCCTGCATCATTACTTTGCCAAAAACTGGTGAGGTAAATAATATAGTGGCTTAAATACAATGTTATTGTGCTTATAACAGCAATATAAAAAGCCGCTGATTTTTGTTTTATTGCAAATACTAATACGGCTATAAATATAGTAATACATAGCCCTATTTGTGAGTACTCTAGCCCTTGGTGTTCAAACCACTGGCTCACCCACGACGCACTTTGCATGTACAAAAACGACATGAGCGCGCCAATTAATAAAGCAGATCCTATTTTTAAAGCGCTTTGTTTTTTAACTACTTGTAGTAGCACTAATAAAATAGCCACAGGTAGCAATTGATTAAGGCTCATGACTAAACTAGTTATTAGCATGCTTCGCCTCCTCATCACCAACTATTACAACGCCCCTTGCTGTATTGGGCGAAAACTCACCAAAAAATTCGTAATACCCTTTACTAAGCGGCCCTATATAAATAATGCTTTTACGGTTTGGGTAGAGTACTTTTTCTCTGTTTAGATCAAAGCTATCAAACTCTTCTGGTGTGCTGTCTTGGTTTTCTATCAATAGTTTTACTTTTTTATTCGCGGGAATGGTAATTTGCGAGGGATAAAACAAATGATCTTTTAAAATAATAAGGTACTCTTTACTCGCCGCGTTAAACGACAAAAATAGCAAACAACAAAGGCACCGATTAAATAAACGTTTAGTCACTTTTTACTCCTGTAAAAGTAACCTTAACGGTTAGCCCACCTAAAGGGCTATTCGCTAAATGAATACTTGCGCCATAAATAGCAATTATATGTTGTACAATCGCCATACCTAAACCAGCACCTTGCTCGCCTGATGGATGCTGATCGCCACCCACGCGATAAAAGCGATTGAATATTCGCTCTTTTTGCTCTTCAGTCATGCCCGCACCAGAATCATCAATTTGCCAACTAAAGCTGTTATTATTTGATGCTAGTTTAATTATTATTTGACCATTATTGGGTGTGTATTTTATGGCATTGCTAAGTAAATTAGCGATGAGTGTGGTTAATGTAAACTCATCACCATTAATTACAAAATCATCACCTTCGAGGCTAATAGTTTGGTTTTTTTCATCTATTTTTTCGTATTGCTCCGATACGACTTGCTGAGTAATCGCTAGCAATGACTGTTCACTAAACTGCTTTTGCCATTGCTCAGGCTGAGTGCGCCCTAAAATTAGCATTTGTTCAACAATATTACTTAAGCGATTAATGCCTTGTGACATGGCTTGTAATTCTTGATGGTTTTGCGAGTTACTTTGTTTATTAGCCAAATTATGTACATTAATTTTTAAGCTACTGAGCGGGGTACGTAATTCGTGAGCTGCATCTGAGGCAAAAAAACGCTCTCGTAAGTAAGCGGTTTCTACTCGTTTAAATAAATCGTTTAAACGATTAATAACAGGTTTAATTTCTTCATCGGTTACCTGCCAGTTAATTGGCGTAAAGTCGTTAGCTTGGCGAGACGCCAACTGCTTAGATAATCGAGTAAGAGGGGCTAATGCGTATTTAACAAAAAAGCTAATAAAAATAGCAAGCAGAGGGACTGCCCATAGCATAGGTAACATTGCAGATAAAATAACGGCTTCAGCTAATTCAAAACGCTTTGCCATAGGTTCAGCAACGATGATTTTACGGGTGTTTTTACTCATCACAAATACCCGCATACGCTGCCCTGCTACATTGGCCGTTTGAAAGCCCTCGCTAAAACTAATTTGGTTATTCGTTAAACTCGATGAGCCACTAAGTAAATTATTATTTTGCCAAATTTGATACAACAACTGAGCGCTATTATTACTTACTTGTACTGCATCTGTGCTTAGTGCCAATGGTTGCTCAATTAAAACGCCAGCTACTATTTTAAGTTCATCATCAAGCAAACTTTCGCCGTGGTGCATACTTTTTTGATAGCCTTTTACTAATGCTAAAAAGCAAGTTAGCACCATCATTGAAAGTAAAATTAAGGTCAGACGTTTACGAATAGACATTTTCAACCTCGAAAAACAAATACACTCTAACGCTTACCAACCACGTAGCCAATGCCACGTAAGGTTTTAATAAAATCACTAGGGAATTTTTTACGAAGATGATGAATATGCACCTCTATGGCATTAGAGCCAACTTCTTCACCCCATTGGTAAAGTTTGTTTTCGAGTTGTTGTTTTGATTGTACCCTTCCCTGATTTTCCATCAGCGCTTTTAAAAGCATGTATTCTCTTCGCGGTAGCGTAAGTGACTGCCCACTTAGTTTAACTGTATGAGCAGAGGTATCCATTACTACATCACCACAGCGCAATAAGCTTGACTGAGTTTGGTTAATGCGCCGGCTTGCTACACGTAATCGAGCAAATAACTCAGCAGGGTCAAACGGCTTTGCAAGATAATCGTCTGCTCCCATATCTAGCCCTTGGACTTTGTCATCAATACTGCCGCGAGCAGTTAAAATAACCACTGGTATAACTTTTTTTTGTGCTTTAATATGCTTTAAAACTTGCGAGCCATCGCCATCAGGCAATCCTAAATCGAGAATAACAAGTTCAATCTCACCACTAGAAAGGCACTCCAAGGCATATTTTACAGTGCCACTGTGCTCTACGCTGTAGCCCTCTTGGCGCAAAGAGCGGATAAGCCCTTGCGCCACTAAATGATCATCTTCAACGAGTAATAAATGCATTATGTGTTTATCTTTTTAATTTTTTATCTACTTTTTCCAATAGCTGACTTATTGCTTGTTGACGATATTTATCTGCTTTCGCACGAGTATCACGAATTCCCGCCGCTTGTGCTACAAGTAGTCGTGCTCTCGCTTCTTTATAATCGCCTTCGTCATACAAGTATTCACCGTATAAGTAATTAGTATCAATGCCTTCGAGATTAAAAGCTAGCGCTTGTTTAAATAATTTTTCAGCTTTGTCGTCATCACCAAAACCAATTGGCCAGCCAGGTACTTTGCTATAAAGTGTTGCTAGGCTAGCGTAAGCTGAGCCATTGAGTGCAGTGCCATCAATCGAGAGTGCATTTTCGAGTGACGCTTTTGCTTCTTTTGCTAAACCAAGTGCGCCCAAGCCCCCTTTTGCGCCAGCAAAGCTGGCTAACACAATGCCATTCCAAATATGTGTCTGCGCCGAACCTGGATAGTTTTTAACAAATAGTGCACTTTGCTCACTTAGTTGAGTAAACGCGTCTATTTGTGCATCGTCTTCAAGTTCGTAATTAGCAATTGCCCACTTTTGTTGAATATCGGTTAAGTCTTGCGCTTCATCTGCGTGTACTGCAGTCGCAAATACAGAGGTTAGTATTAAATAAAATGCGAGTGTAAATTTATACATAATTTTGCCTTTGTGTGTTTGTTAACTTAAAAAACGTTTAATTTTAGGAAGTTGCTTTGCAATAGCGTTATCAACAACGCTTGGGAATACGCCATTTATGCGTGCAAATAATTTTTCAGGAAAACCAATAAAGCGCCTTGTTTGGTTTGAACTTATAAGAGCTAATAACTCTTGAGCAACTAATTCTGGCGAGTCCATTTTATTACCGAGTTCTTTATTCATTGCCCGCGCTTTACTGCTATTAATAGATGTATCTGTCGCTCTTGGTGCTAAATAGGTCACTTTAACGCCTGAGCCGTTAAGCTCACGCGAGAGCGCTTCTGTAAAGCCACGTAAACCAAATTTACTGGCGCAATAAAGCGTTTGAAACGGGTAGCCAATACTGCCAAACGATGATCCCACGTTAACAATGGTGCCTTTGGTATACGCTAACTGCCCTAAAAATAGCTGGCATAATTTAATAGGCACCGACAAATTAGTAGTAAGCATATTATCTATTTGCTCATTACTTGTGTGCTCAAGGCTTTGCATTGTATTTATACCGGCATTGTTAATAAGTAACTTAACGCCACCGAGTTGCTTGGCTTTTATTGCTAAGTTAATGCGTGTTGTATCGTCGGTTAAATCGCCTGTAAATATTTCACTGTCTGGGCATTCACGGCTCAGTTTTTCAAGGTCTTGCGTATTACGTCCTACAAGCAGTAACTTCCACCCTTTTGCATATAGGGCTTTAGCAATCGCTTGCCCTATTCCGCCTGTTGCACCAGTGAGCACACACAAAGAACTACTCATGCCAATTTGCCTTGTGCACGTGCTTTAAAAAACGGTTCGTCATCGAGCCCACGAAATATATCGCCGTATAAACGATAAAAGCACTTTGCACCATGGAGTATGGCTTGTTGATCCGCCTCATTTGTTATTTGGTTCATTAGGTTTTCAAAAAACTTTACATGCTCTATGTCAAGTGCGCCGTGAGAGGTTAAATAACTAAATGCTTTTTTAGGTAAGCCCACAGCACTTGCAATGTTTGAAGCCGCGCCATCAGCAAGCGCTATAGAAGTGCCTTCAAGCACATGCACCATGCCAAAAAAGCTCAACGGATTTTTACGTGCAATGGAGTCGTACGCATACGACACCATCATTTCGGTTGCAAATTGCGGCTGACTACTCCGTACTGTTTCTTTGTCAAAACCACAGGCTGCAATGTCATTAAGTACCCACTCTTGATGACCAATCTCTTCTTCAATATATTCTGCTACGGCTTCGCGCAGCCATTCTTGATTGTCGGTTAATCGTGCACCAACCGACATCATTAATGGCACGGTGTGCTTAACATGGTGATACGCTTGTGCTAAAAACGAGGCGTATTCTTCAAGTGATGCTTCGCCTTTAAAAACACGCTGAATAATAGGCGCTGCAAGCAGATAGTTTTGCTCTTGTTTAGTTTGCTCTTTAAGGGTGTTAAAAAAATCACTCATTAATTACTTCTCCAAGTCGGTAAAATTGCTCAAACACAGCATGGTACTGCTTACTTATGGCATCTCGTTTTGGGCGATTATTTGTTGTTAATAATCCTTGTTGCACACTTAATGGGGCGGCTAAACGATGCCACTTTTGAATTCGAGCATAGTCGGGTAGTTGTTTATTAATTTCGCTAATGTACTGCGCTAACACTGGGTTACTTAGCTTTGTATCGGCGTAAATAATGGCACTGAGAAAAGGTCGCCCCTCACCAAACACAACCGCTTGTAAAATACCGCTTTGACTGAGTAATAGTGATTCAGGCCACTCGGCACTGATATTGCGCCCCATGCTGGTAATAATTAGATTTTTTAATCGGCCTTTAATAAATAAGGTATTTTGATGCTGTTCGACCAAGTCGCCAGTTGCATACCACTGGTTTTTGTCGTGAGGTTGATGATTTAAGTAGCCTAAAAACAAATCGCCTTTTATAAAAAGCTGGCCATTTTCAATTTTGGTTTGAATATGAGGTAACACAGAACCTGCACTTTGGAGGTTATCGTTTGTGGGCGAATTTAAACTAACTACAGATGCCGCCTCAGAAAGCCCATAACCTTGGTACACCGGTAAGTTTAAGCCACGCGCTTTAACTATTAGCATTTCGCTGACACGCGCACCACCTACTGCAATAAACTGTACCGAACTAGGCAGTTGCCACCCTTGTTCAGCAAAAGCAACTAAGCATGCTAATAGTTCAGGCACTAAAATAAGCGTATTTGGCTTAACTTTATCAATAGCAGCTATAAGCTGTGCGGGCTGTTTTAATGCAGTGCCAACAAAGCCTAATTCATTTAACGGCATTAAATGCACTGTACCGCCACTTTTTAAAGGGGCATACACACCGGCTATATTTTCAAGCAATACAGCAAGCGGTAGTAAACATAGATGAATAGGATTACTAATATTAATTTTATCGCAAAGCGATTGCGCAACCTGCATTTGGCTATTTGCAGATAAGCACACACCTTTAGGTTGCCCAGTTGAACCAGACGTAAACGTTACTTTTTGAGTTTCTGGAAAATAACTGACGGGTTTAGCTACAACGATTTCGTAAATATATAATGTGTAAAACTCAAATAAAGTAATTGATGCCGTCGGCTCCCCGAGTAAAGGGTTTAGTGTGTCGCTCATAAATAAATTAGCGCCGCATTGCGCTAGTACATATTGAGTTTGTTGTTCACTAAAAAAGTGAGCAATTGGCACAGCCACTTTATTAGAAACCGCAGTAGCGGCATCAATAACAAGCCAAGCTGGCGTATTATCGAGCTTATAAGCGACACATTTGCCGTTAAAGCTTTGTAGAATTTTTACTACTTTTTGTATTTGCTGGTTAAACTCATCACTGTTAATTTCAAGTGTTTGCTCTTTATTATGCGCAATAATTAATGGCGATACTGAATGTGTATTATAGTAATTCATACATTCACCAATGCATTTACCAAAGAATTGATATTTGAGTGGTTTTGCTGCATCAAACTATAAAGCATTGGGGTATTTAGTACTTGTTGGTGAGCTTGCTCTAGGCTCACAATGCATACTGTTGGTTGGTTGGCGTAATAGCTGCCCCACTTTAATGGGTTCTCAACTACAAAACTGCTAGCAAGTGCAATTTCAGTACACGTAACACCAAGTAAGCGCAATAAAGCACGCACTTTACTGGTTGCACAAAACACTAAATGTTTTGCGCCCACACTTTGCAGAGCTTCGTTAACAATAATAAAATGTGCAAGTGTTGCTCTTCGATTTGTAGAGCAAAGATTACCAAGTTCAAAAATTTTATTACGAGAAATACTCTCATCTAAAAAATCTTCAACGGGTGATGCTAAATATTGCTCAATAAACAATGGCGAAGTTGCTTGCCTTAGCCCTAAGGTGCATTTTCCTTGCTCGGTAACGTATTGGCAAAGTAGTGGCATAAACGAAGTAAGCTTAGCGTTATACGCAACTAAAAAACCTTCTTTTACTGTATTTTCGAGATTTTTTCGATGCACATCATCAATACGAGCACTAATAAACTGACTGTTATTTTGTGTTAAACCTAATGATGTAGAAGTGTGGGCTAATTGCATAAGCTCGCTCATTTAAACCTGTTTATATTTCAGGGTTTAAATTTAACGAGTGAAACTTAAAGAAAACTTAAGAAAAAATTAATTTAAATAAAAAAGCGTCTTAAGTGTTAAATCGCGAGGGCGTGTTAAATAGATCAACACGCCCTAACTAACAAATCGTTATAACAAAACTTCTTTTTAATTAAACTTAGGTCAACAGGCTCTAGCAGCTTTGTATGCATCACGTTAGTATAGTGTTCTACTTAAGTTACATAATGATAATTACATGAGCATAAAAACAAACGCGTTAATTTACTTTTTAGCCTTTTGCAGCGGCTTTTGCATAATGGGCATTGAGCTTTTAGGTGGGAGAATTCTTGCCCCCTTTTTTGGCAGTAGCGTGCATATTTGGGGCAGTATAATTACTGTGTTTATGCTTAGTTTATCTTTTGGTTATTTACTTGGCGGTAAACTCAGCACTAAAAATGCATCTCTTACCAAGTATGGTTTAATATTTTTAATTGCCAGCATTATGGTCGTCCCTATTACATTATTTTCGCAGCCTATAATGGAATTTATATTTACCCATATTGAAGATAGCCGCTACGGCTCACTCTTAGCGTCAACTGCTTTATTTTTTATACCTACCGTTATTTTAGGAATGATCTCGCCTTACTCTGTCCGCTTACTGGTAACAGATAGCGATAAAAGCGGTCAAGTGGCAGGTCGTTTATACTTTGTAAGTACGCTTGGCAGCGCTCTGGGTACTATAATTACCTCGTTTTACTTTGTACTCGCATTTGACGTAAATACTATTATTAGCGCCTTTGCTTTAACGCTTGGGTCACTGGGTATAGTCGCGATTGTAATTAACACCTTGGCTAGTAATAAGGAGCTTGCTCATGCTTAAATATTTACTACTACCGTTAATTGCATTTTCGGGTTTTGCGTGCAGTAAAGTTATCCACGAAGAGCGCTCGCTTTATCGCAATATTATTGTTGAAGAAACGAGCGACTTACGTTGCCTTAAATTTAATACTAAAAGTAGCCAAACAAGCCAAAGCTGTATGTATAAAAACAATCCCGACAAACTTGTTTTTAATTACACTAAACTGACTTTTGCGAGCCTTTTAGTAGCCGACAATCCTAAAAATGTACTTATTATAGGGCTAGGTGGCGGTACGCTTTCTAACGTTATTCATGAGCTATACCCCACTGCAAAAATTCATAATGTTGAAATAGATCCCGCAGTAACTAAAGTTGCACGCGATTACTTTAACTTTATAGAAAACGATTTAGTGACATCAAGCGTGCAAGATGGCCGTATTTTTATAAAACGTGCCGCTATTAAAAAACAAAAGTACGATTGGATTATTTTGGATGCATTTAACGGCGACTATATTCCGGAGCATTTGCTTACTAAAGAGTTTTTTGAAGAAGTTCAAAGCGTATTAGCCGAAGGCGGCGTTATAGCTGCAAATACGTTTTCAAGTAGTAAACTTTATCAGCATGAGTCGGCAACTTACCACGCTGTATTTGGCGACTTTATAAATGTAAGTCGCGAAAATCGTAGTAACCGTATTATTTTAGCGGGACTTAAATCAATGCCGAGCGAAGCGCAAATTAACACGCGTGTAAATGCTCTTGCCCCTAAATTAGTAAAATACGGTATAGACATAAAAGCGATTAGCCAATTTATGCAATTTACTAAAAACGACCAAGATTGGCCCGCAGATACAAAAGTACTTACCGATCAATACTCCCCTGCTAATTTACTTAACTTTTAAACTCCTGCTAAACCTCACCATTTTTACAAGTGAGGTTTAGCAAATATTTTGCCACTTCCCGCACTTACACATATTTACTTAGCAAGCTAAGTAATGATAAAATAGTTAGCTTGCTAACTATGTTGGGATGGCTATGCCTACACACAAACCTTTTCACGAAACACTCGATTTAACTGTTATCGGTAATATGGGCCGAGTTCATCGCTTATGCCGCGAAGCGGTAACCATTGCGGTTGAGCCTTTAGGACTTACTCAATCGCGCTGGACTGCACTAATGCATATTAGTATGCGTGGTGAGGGACTAACACAACTTGAACTTGCTAATAGCTTAGGGATAGAAATGCCCTCACTGACTCGTACACTTAAGCAATTAGAGGAGCAATCGTTAATTGTTCGCCGTGTAGACAAACATGATAAGCGCAGTAAAAGACTCTATTTTACTGAGCAAAGTGATGCCATTTTACATTCATTGCAAGAGACTATTTCCGATATAAAAAATCAGTTATACAGCGGTTTATCTGTTGAGCAACTAGATGCGATTGCATTTGGTTTGATCAAAATGGAGCAAAACGCCCTTAAATGTATTCAAGTTAATAAGTAAGGCTAAAAATGACACCGGATCAAAAGTTTGCACGCTATGTAAGGTTTTCTCTCATAGGATTTATCTTAGTATTTATTTACTATTTAGTGGCCGATATGGTTTTGCCTGTGACACCACAAGCACGTGTTTATCACCCTGTTGTGCAAATATCACCGCAAATTAGTGGCCGAGTCACTAGTGTGCAAGTTAGTAATAACCAATCAGTTAAAGCAGGCGATATATTATTTAGTATCGATGAAGGCCCATATAATTTAGCTAAAGAACAAGCTCAACTCGCCCTTGATGATGCCAAATTACAAAATAAACGCCTTGATACCAATGTTAAAGCGCTTGAGGCACAAATAAGTGCTGCAAACGCTAAACAGCATGAGCAAAAACTATTAAAAAGCAGAGGCGAAAAGCTTTATAAGCAAAAGTCTATATCGGAGCAAGAACTTGAAAGCATTCGTGCTAATTTTGAAGCGAGTAAAGCAAATGTTGCAGCCCTTGAAGCGCAGTTAGCTGAAGCGGTTTTAGCTAGAGGTGACTCAGGTAACAAAAACTTAGCCATGCGCCACGCTGCAAACCAGTTAGCGCAAGCTGAGCTAAATTTATCCTACACAAAAGTGCGCGCATTAAGTGACGGCGTAGTTGCTAACTTACAATTATTAAACGGCGCATACGCAGTTGCAGGCAGCCCGTTATTAGCTATTGTCGCTAAAAAGGCAGATTTAGTTGCCGACTTTAGAGAAAAGTCACTCTCAAATATGAAGAAAGGCACACAAGCGCGCGTAGTATTTGATAGCCGTCCAGGTGAAGTTTACGACGCAATACTTGAAACATTTGAAGCAGGCGTTAGCAGTGGTCAACTTAGTGCTAATGGTTTACTAAGTACAACAGAAACCAGTAATCGCTGGGTTCGTGATGCACAGCGTCAACGCATTCACTTAAAGCTGATAAATCATCAAGACTTAATAGCAAACATGCCTAGTGGCTCACGTGCAACAGTACAATTATTACCAGAATCAACAATTGGGCAATGGTTTGGCTCTGCACAAATCAGGTTTATTAGCTGGTTACACTACATTTATTAATGGAGGCTTTATGACTCAAATTGTTAGCCAAGGCCCACAATTAGACTCCAATGGCCTTCGCCAAGCACTGCGCATTGCAGGTGGGTGTACCCTTGGCTTTACCATTAGTAAATTAATGAACTGGCCCAATGGTATATTTTTTACCGTTTATCCTATGTTGATATTGGGCATGGTACCTACGTTAAGTCGTGGGCTTATAAATCAATTTATAGCATCTGCTGCATTTAGCGCACTTATAGTGCTGATAATGCAGGGATTGTTTTCTCACTTGCCAGTCGTTATGACATTGTTAGTGTTTGGTGTTTTCTGCTTTTTATTTCATAAAATGAGTAGCGGTAGTGCCTTTTTATTTGGCGCTTTAGGCGTGATCAGTCTTTCTATTCAGCTACATTTTTCCAGCTATGTTGATCAAGGAAGCAGTATTTATCCATTAATCTTAACTAATGGTTTGGCTATATTTTTAACCGTTATTATTGGAGCATTAATGCATGGCCTATTTCCTGATGTAACCGCAAGGCCCGGGCGAGTAATGCCAGCTAAAGCAAAAGAAAGTATTCGCCATGAGGTATTGTTATGCTCAACCGTGGCTACGCTCTCTTTTGTTGTTTTTCAGGTTCTTGATTTACAAGACTCAATATCTGCGCAGGCAGCTTCTGTGCTTATTTTATTTTCGTTGTGCTGGAAAGCCGCAGGTATGGCCGGTTGGCAGCGAGCAATTGGAACGCTTATAGGCTGTAATGCAGCGTTACTATCGCAACTATTTTTGTATAGTCACTCTGATTTTTTACTTTTTCCGATGGCTATTTTATGGATACTTTCATTTGTTTTTGCGCGCTTTCATATTTTAGGCGGAGGCATACCTGGCATTGGTTTTGGTGTGTTGACTACATTTGGTATTTTGTTTGGAAATTCACTCGGGCCAGGCCAAGATCTTGTTTATAGTGCAATGTACCGGTTTAGTTCGGTATCTGTGGCTATAATCTCAAGCTTATGTGTTGTGTATGTTATCCATCATATACTTAATCGGTTTAGCGTAACTCGCCATCATACTTATGATTAGGTAAACCCTGTTTGTAAAACTAAAGGCTGCAATTGCAGCCTTTTTAATAAGCGTGGTTAAACTATTTTAATCATCTATATGAGCAGTATTTTCGCTTTAGATATTCACAGTTTTTAGTCTTTCCTGGTGATAATAAGCGTTAGCACACCCGCTATAATCCCCCAAAAAGCCGACCCCACTGAAAGTAATGTTAAGTTAGATGCAGTTACTAAAAAAGTGACTATTGCGGCCTCAGTATATTCAGTACGACTAAGGGCTTGCTGCAAACTATTAGCAATGGTGCCAAATAGCGCAATGCCCGCCAAAGCTAAAATAAGAGCCTGCGGTAAACTTGCCACCAAGCCAACTAATGTAGCTGCGCACAGCGCCATTAAAATATAAAATACGCCAGCCGCTATACTCGCCCAATAACGTTTATCATGATTTTTATCCGCCTCATCACTCATACAAATAGCTGCGGTAATAGCGGCTAAATTAATAGAGTAGGCTCCAAAAGGAGCGCTAAGCATATTTACAAAGCCAGTAACATTAAGAGATGCAGATATAGGCGCTTTATATTTATGTGCTTTTAAAACCGCAATACCCGGTAAATTTTGCGAAGTCATGGTAACTATATAAAGTGGTAAACCTATACTAATACATGCTTGCAAGTGGAAAGCGGGTTCAATATAAGCAAATTCGCTCATTTTCCAGTGCAGTGCGCTGGTATCAATATGACCCATTTGCCAAGCGAGTAATACACCTATAATAAGCACGCTTAACATAGCAAAGCGGGCAAAAAAGCGTTTACCAATAAAGTACATAACAACCATTAAGCCAATTACTAAAGGCATGTCGTTCATAAAATTAAACACATCGATACCAAAGGTAACAAGCACGCCGGCCAACATGGCGCATGCAAGCTCACTTGGAATACGGTTCATTATTTTTTCAAACCAGCCCGTAACCCCCGACAAAAACACGAGCAATGCACTGAGCATAAACGCGCCAATAGCCTCATTTAAGTTATACCCTTGGGCACTTGAAATAAGTAATGCAGCTCCCGTGGTAGACCACGCAATTAAAACAGGTACTTTGTAATAGTACGATAAACCAATTGACGTTGTGCCCATCACTAAACCGAGCATTAAAATCCAACTAGCTACTAAATCGGGCGTACCACCAAGGGTTATCACTACCTGATAAATTAATGCAATAGAACTCGAAAAACCAATAATTACAGCCACAAGTCCTGCTGTAATTCGGTTAAGCAACTGATCAGACACCTTCATAAATTCCTCGTAATGCATTTATGCAGCACACAACATACGTGCCCAATAATTACATTGCAATTAGCGATTAGTTTACAAAAGGTGAAATAAATTCACTTTTTATTTTTCATTGTAATTAACGTCAAAAAGTCACCTTTAACCATTGTATTTAACTAAACAAACAAGTACCTGTAACTGCGCCAAAGCCCGCGTGAACACTACTAAAAACCAATACTAAAAAGAGCAAAAAACACACCAAAAATAAATATCCTTATATTTTATAAGGAATTATAAAATTAAGAAATAATTCTTTTCGGTTACATTTATTATCTTGATCTAATCCATTTAATAATATAAAACGCAACAAATAGTTAACCAAAAACACTAAAAGAGAAACAAATGAAGAGTTCTGTCGTCTTACTAATTGCTATTCCATTATCGGCATTTGCAGTTTATGGGCTATTTTTTAATGCAGATGAAACGGGCGAACCTATAGCGCCTGTTGCTATTGATTTTGTTCCTATTGATTTACAAAAAACGCGCAATACGCATCCCCCTGCACCTATTGATATGAGTAAAGATCCCATTACCGTTAAACCCATTGTTGCCCCTGACAACAACTTACCGTTTGAAGAATTTGATGCCGTAAATCGCCTATCAGACAAAGCAAAGCAAGTGCTTATAAACGCAAAAGTTTTACCTACCGACTTACATAACGAAGCCTACATTGAGTTTGATTTAAATTCTTTACAGGCGTTAGAGACTGGCGAAAACTTTGATTTAGCTATTCCGCAAACAGCCGAAACATTCACCGCAGAAGTGACTAATGTGGTTGAGTCTGAAAATGGCGATAAGAGCATATTTGGTAAAATAGTGGGTGTTGACGGTCGCATGCATAATACCGTTTTAACGGTAGGTAAAGATGCCGTATATGGCCAATTTACTGCACCTTCTGGCAACTATGTATTCGAAAGTAAAGGTAAGTACGGATGGATTGCAGCAAAACGCGATTTATATAAAAGCCACATAGAGCATGATGTAACCGCACCAAAACCCAAATCAGATAAAAGCATCGATATATTTGCACCAAAAATTGATGGCTAACCAAAAAGTATAAAAAGCAATTAAAGCCGCACTATAAGGCAGCTTTAGTGTGTCTGCTTTTTATGATCTTAACCAAGTTAAAAACAGTTCCAACCACAACAAGAGTAAGGAAATACAATAATGAAAAAAGTAATCACAACAACCGCACTAGCTGCGGCATTATGTGCAGCAAGTGTTGCACAAGCAGAAACAATCGATATCGGTATTTTATATACCGACCAATCAGCTGCTGCAACTAGTAATATTGACACTAAAATAAATCAACTAATTGCTTTTAGTAATCAGGTATATAGCCAAAATGGCGTTGATATAACACTACGCTTAGCTGGCAAACAAAACTTAGGTGACTACGCAGTAACGCCATCTGAGGATTGGTTAGATTCGGTTACAAATAGCAGCTACGTAGATGGTTTACGCAGCGATTGGAAAGCCGACATGATTGCCGTATTAGGTACTGGCCAAAGTGCTGGCAATGGGCTTATTTCATGTGGTTTAGCGTGGGTTGGCCAAGGCACTAATGGCAATCTATATAGCTCAATGAGCAGCCGTATGTACTCAATCACTGCTATTGATTGTGGTGCAACTACATTTGTACACGAACTTGGTCATAACCAAGGTTTAGCGCATTCACGCAAACAAGGTGACACATCTGGCGGTGTATATGTAGATGGCATGGGTCATGGCGTACAAAATGAGTTTGCAAGTATTATGGCTTACCCGCACGTTTACGGTAGCGCAACTCAGTACGATTACTTCTCTAACCCTAACTGGAGCGTAAATGGTATTGCATTTGGTATTACAAACCAAGCGTATGCAATTCGCACGGTTACTGCTACAAAAACAAGTATTGCTAACTTTAAGTAAGTAGCGCATTAAAAAGTGGGCTAAATAGCCCACTTTAAAGTTTTAACATGTTCTTCCCTGCAGAGCGCTTACGCGCTCTTATAGATTAAGCTAATGCACAACCACTTTTTGCTTAATTGCTGGCATTAATGTTTTACCATTGCCATCTACTTTGTTTAACAATTTAAGCCCCATCACTTTTGCAAGTACTGGGTAAATATCAAGGTTACTCACTTCTTTAAGGCTTACACCTTGTTTAAATGCAGGGCCTACAGCAATAAATGATGCTGCCATATCCTCGGTATATGCATAACCGTGAGTCCCTAAATAGGTTGGTTTTTTACCATTGGTAAATACCGCTGGCGCTGTAGTTTGCACCACAATATCGCCTACGCGAGTGCCTTTATTGTAATGGTACGCTGCTAACTGCTCGTCAGTTAATACTGTATAGCGACCGTTTGACGCATCCCGTAAGCGTGCTTTGTAACCTTCAATATCAGCATTTTTAGCATCAGGCTGAGTATAAATAAGTAAACGTGGACCGGTGTTTTTAACTAAAAAGTTTTCATCTTTAGGTAGTGTGGTTACATCAATGCTTTTATCTGGATCTATACTCGCCATACCATGATCCGAGACAATAACTAAGTTTACCTCTTGCTCTAATTTACTTAAGCGGGTTTGTAATTGTCCCATTAATTCATCAAGTTGTTTAACTGCATCTCGCGTTTGTGGTGCGTCTGGTCCAAACTCATGACCCATGCTATCAACTAGCGAAAAGTAACTCGCAATAAAACGTGGGCGCTGTGCTTTTGGTAAACTTAACCACTGAATAATTTGATCAACACGGCTTTGGTAATCGCTGTATTTAGAATAGTGATAAAAGTAATCTGGTGTCATGCCGTTAAATAATGCATCTGACTCAGGCCAAAAATAAGTAGCCGATTTAAGTCCCTGCATTTTTGCTAAATTCCAAAGCGGAATCCCCTTCACCCAAGTGCTATCGCCCAATGCTTTGCCCATGCTGTAACAGTCGTTTTTACGCGCTTTATCACAAAAGCTATTATCAACAATGCCATGGTTTACCGGCAATAAGCCCGTAATAATAGAAATATGGTTAGGAAACGTTTTAGTTGGATAAACAGGTATTAGTTTTTGTGCGCGAACACCGCGCTCGGCCATTGCTTTTAAATTTGGCGCACCGTGTTTTTCAATATAATCCCAACGCAGGCCATCAATTGATACAAGCACCACAGTTTGCTCTTTTGCAGCAAATGCGCTGTTCATTCCTAACATTAGGCAAATTGATACCGCCTTTAAAATCCACTGTTTCATTATAAACACCTATAAATGCACAACAATTACTCAAAAAATTATTTTAAAGCAAGTTGTTACTTTATGATACAAACTGATAGATTAAACCCTGTATATTAAAGACAAATGACTATGTGCTAAAAACTATGCCAGTCATCAATTGTAAAAAGGACAAGTATAAAGATGACCATAGACTTTAGTAAAAAAATAACGCCAGCACGAATGTACCGCACAACCTCTAACTTACAGATGGCGCTAGAAAGCGACCGTGGCCGTATTATTAACAGTGCCGCTATTCGCAGGCTGCAGCAAAAAACCCAAGTGTTTCCGCTTGAGCGCAACGCAGCTGTTCGTTCGCGCTTAACTCACTCGCTTGAGGTACAACAGGTTGGTCGTTTTATAGTGCAACGTATTTTTGCTAATTTAAGCTACCAACAACAAAAAGATTACGGCTTAACCGACCTAGAACGCCCCCTAGAAAGCTTAGTAGAAATGGCCTGCCTAATGCACGACATAGGCAACCCACCGTTTGGACATTTTGGCGAAGCGGCAATAAACCACTGGTTTAATAACAACCTAGCAAGCGTAACACCCGAGCGCTGCAAAGAGCCCAATACCGGTATAGGTGTTGTTTTTAAACACCTTGCGCTTGATATTTGTAACTTTGAAGGCAACGCTCAAGGCATACGTATAATTCATTCGTTGCAAACGCTTAATTTAACTTACAGCCAAAGTGCTGGTATTTTAAAATACACTCGCCCTGCTGGGCTTGATGTAAAAGACATACCCCAAAATAAAAACTACTTAATGAAAAAAGTGGGTTACTACTACAGCGAAAAAAACTTTGTTGAAGCGCTACAAAAAGAGCTCACTATTGAGCCTTACTGTCGCCATCCTGCAAGTTACATAATGGAAGCCGCCGACGACATTTCGTATTGCCTAGCCGATATAGAGGATGCTGTTGAAAAAGGGATCATAAGCACTGAATTCTTATGTAAACAGCTTAAAAGTCATTATAAAAAAGCACTCATAAACCTAACAATAGACGACACAGAGCACCAAACTTTTGTAGATAAAGCAGTTGACTACGCACATGAACGCGCCAAAGCGCAACCGTATAACTTTAACAGCGAATTTTTTATATACCTGCGTGTAGCACTTTTACATCCGCTAGTAAATCACGCCGCAAAACGCTTTATTGAGAACATAGAACCTATTTATCATGGCGATTTTAACCAAGCACTTTTAGAAGATAGGAGCCATCTACACGCTGTAACCAAAATGCTAAAGCAAGTGGCACTTGAGCATGTATTTTCAAACAAAGAAGTCGAAAAATTAGAGCTGCAAGGTTATAGAATAATTAATGGCTTACTCGATTGCTACAAACCGCTACTGCAATTGAACAGCGATGACTTTAGGCGCGCTCTAAATGGCGATTCACGTTTATTAATTGAGTCGCGACTTGTAAAAAAGCTCTCTAAAAAGCACTTAAATAGTTACCAACACGCAATAGATGCGATGCAAGAAGAGCCCGATCACTTTGCAGCGTACGAATTTTATTATCGCTGTAGATTAATTCAAGATTATATAAGTGGTATGACAGACCAATTTGCTTACGATGAATATCGCAGCCTTATGGTTATTGATTAGTCGTATTACTCTGGATAATTTTCAATTTTGCGCTTAAAATCAAACTATTAATATTTAAGCGCGCATAACTTTATGATATCAAAACTAATTAGATTTACCCTTTGCTTTGCCCTATTTTATAGTGCGCAAAGTGCTGCATACAACGAAGCTATGTGCATTTTAATTAAACAAGAAATGCAGCAAAATAGTAATAATAAAGCGAGTCAAAAATATCGTAAGGCAGCGCGTGATTACAAAAACAACTGTAATAAGCCAAAAGAAATTCAAGCACAACCAAAGCCACAGATAATAGAGCCAGAGCCGGCGATTATTACTCAGCCACAACCAAAAATTGTTGAACCTGCCCCTGTAATTGAACCCACTGAAGAAGCTGTTAAAGATAGCATCAACGAGCAAACACTTAATTTAACTGATGATCAAAAACAACAAATAAACGATCAGCTAAATACCAACAGTAACGAAATAGTAATTGATGCAGAGCCAACAACAGTAGCACCCGAGCAAGTAGTTACAGAGCAAAAAAACGAAGCTGTGATAGAGCAAGTACAACCGGCGACGCCAAAGCAAAGCGTGCAACCTACGCTTGAAAAGCCTGTACCTGTAAAACCAGCACCTGTGTTAACTAAACCAGCGCCAGTAATTGCGCCGCAACCTGTAGCACAAAGCCCAAGCTCGTTACTTTTACCCACTTTAATACTTGTTATAGTAATACTTATTGGCGCTATGGTCGTCGTGCGCCTGCGCCGTGCAAAACAAAGTAAAGCGATGGCAGAACCGACTATAGCGGCTCCACCTGAAGTTAAATCAGAAAAAATTGCTACGCCAGCTAAACCTGAAACTACAAAAGAGCCAGAGATTGAGCCTGTTGTCATCAACGAAGTAACTCAAAATAATAAACCAGTTGAGAGCAGCGTAGAGGCAAATGAAGAGCCTTTAGAGCCTACGAACACTACACAAAATGCTGATATTGAACATACACCACCGCAAATTTCAGATGAGCAAAACAACGTAGCTACACAAGTGCAAACAAGCGAAATTGAGCCTACACCGCTTAACTCAATTGATACTTTAGAGCAAACAAGTACCGCTACGTTTAACGAAGTAAAGCAAAAACCTGAGCCTAATACAGCCGAGTTTGAAGCAGCAGCAAAAACAACCTTAGAGCGTATTAAAAATGCCAGCAGCTTTAATGAGCCAGAAGTACGCGACTTTGATCCAGATGCAAAGCCTGTAAAAAAACAACGTAAGCACCATACAGCGCAAGTAACCGAATCTGCGCCAATAGAAGCCGAACACAACACTGTAGAGCCGGTTATTAGTACTCCTGAGCCAGTAACAGCGAGTGAGCCGGTTGTAGATTTACACGCACCAGAGCAAATAGCTGACGCTCAATCGACTACATATACAACAGAGCAAGACTTTAAAGAACCAGAGGTACGTACATTTAACCCAGATGCACCATTACCTGGTGAAAAGCCGATGCCTAAAAAACAAAGCGCAACACCTGAGCAAACACAAACAACACCGCAAGTTGATGAGCCAGTAAGTGAGCCTAAAAAAGCAGACAGTAACAATCCATTTGCTAACTTGTCGTTAGACTCAAGCTGGGATCCTGACTCAACTGAAAAGCCCAAAATAGAAGAGAAAAAACGCGCGCCTAAATCGCAAGCATTGATAGATGCAGAAGAACGCGCTAAAAACATGCAAACCAAATAGTAAGTTTTAAAGTAGCGCCTCATATTTGAGGCGCTGCTTCCGTAACCAAATAATTAACTGCTTTTTTACCGTATTACTTACACTCCTATTTCATCCTAAAATGCGCCTTAGTAATTAGGAGCTTCGCTCCTTGCGCGATCAAGCTCAGCGCCTGGCGTAATATTCAAGCTTAAGAGTGTTTATAAGCCTACAACTTGTTGGCGCGATGAGTGCAGTGCATACATTTAACTGGTGGTATTTTTAGACTGGAGTTTACGTCTACGTTATCCGCAGCCATAAATTAAAGTAACTTGGTCAACATGCCCTAGGTAAGTTTATTTTTAAGCTTTAACCCGCCAATTAATAGCAGTGGCCCTATAAACATGGCAAGGCCATACACGCCACCGGTAACTGCGTATTCTGGTTTATTTAAAAAGCTAATAGCGATTAAAATAGCTAACGATGCATTTTGAATTCCAACCTCAATTGAAAGCGTCAGCGAATCAGTTAAATTTAATTTTGAACACTTAGCAATTAACCAACCAACAACCATTGAGCCAATATTAAGCACTATGCACGCCCAAAATACATCGTTAAATGAGCTAACTAATAAATCGCGCTCTTTTATTACTAGTGCGGCAATCATCATAAGCATAAAAAACAACGAGAAGCGTCTAAAAAACGGCTCTGCTTTAATGGCAAAATCACTTTTAAAGTGACGTAACCAAATGCCTATAGCAACTGGCACTAAGGTAATAAAAAATAGCCCTAATGAAGTAGTTAAAATAGAAAAAGTAACATCGTCTGCTGGGGCAAACTGACTCATAGCAAAGCCAATAATAAACGGTGTGGTTATTATACTAATTGCAGTAGAGGCAGCTGTTAAACTTACCGAAAGTGCTAAATTAGCTTTAACAAGCTGACTTACTACATTTGACATAGTGCCGCCGGGGCAAGCAGCTAATATCATTAAACCAATAGCGATAGGCGTTGGTAGGTTAAGTAAATAACACAGCCCTAATGCTAATAAAGGCATTGCTACAAGTTGGCCTATTAAACCCATGACAATGCCAAGCGGGTTTTTAAATAGACGAGTAAAATCGGTTGTTGTGAGTCCAAGACCCATACCAAACATAATAAGTGCAAGAGCGAGCGGAAGTATTACTTCGGTTAATATAGATGCATTCAAATTAGACAGCCTCGTTTGCTATTGTTTTTAATTGGAGTGTTAATTTTTAAGTTAACTGTATACCAATTCGCTTAATTAAGTGATCTATTTTGAGGATGGAAAAACGTGTTGATAGCTAGGCAAAAAATTCGCGATTTAGTTGTTCTAAATGAGAATTTTTTAACACAGGTAGCGACACGTTTAGCCCCGCAAAATGATTAAGTATTATTGCGGATTGGTATAAAGCCCCTTTACAATAACTAGAAGTATTACTTATTTAAAATAGCAGCCACGTGCTTATCTAGTTCTGGAAGTACATCTTGTTCAAACCATGGGTTCTTTTTAAGCCATATATTATTACGCGGACTCGGATGTGGAAGCACTAAATAATTTGGCCAATACTCACGCCACGATTTTACTAACTCCGTAAGCGGCATTTTTTTAGTCTCTGGTAAATGATACGCCTGCGCGTATTTACCAAGCACTATTGTCAGCTCAATATTTGGTAGTGCAGCCAATAATTGCTCGCGCCATGCAGGCGCACATTCTTTTCTCGGTGGTAAATCACCCGACTTCCCCCTACCCGGGTAGCAAAAGCCCATAGGTAAAATGGCTATATTATTAGCGTCGTAAAATTCATCACGTGTTAGCCCAAGCCATTCTCGCAGGCGGTTTCCGCTTGCATCGTTAAACGGCACACCTGTTTCGTGAACTTTGATTCCAGGTGCTTGCCCTGCAATTAAAATACGTGCGTTTGGGTTAAATTGTATAACAGGACGAGCCCCTAAAGGTAAATGAGGTTCACAGATCACGCATTTACTAACTTGCTCTATTAATTGGTGACTATTCATGTTTATTTGGCCTTAAATGCTTAATATTTATCCTAAATGGCCATTTAGGATAAATGAGTTGGTAAAAAATCGGTTTATTTTAATTAAAACGAGCGTTAGTTAGTAAAATCGTGATCTTTAAGCTCATTCGCTCTACAGGCCCTTTAAAACCTAGTGTTGCTCTGCCCATACAGCAAATTCATTGCCGCTTGGCTCTGCAAAATGAAACCGGCAACCACCCGGAAATTCAAAAATAGGTTTTAATATTGTGCCACCATGGAGTTGTACTTTTTTATACGTAGCTTGAATGTCGTTACTATAAAAAACCAATAGCGCAGCACCGTTTTGAGTTAGCGATTTAAGCGGCGCATTAAAAAAGCCACCATCAAGCCCTTGGCCACTAAACGCCGTGTATTCTGGGCCGTAATCGGTAAACTGCCAATTAAATACACGACTAAAAAAGGCCTTAGTTGCGGGTAAGTCGCATGCAGGAAACTCAACGTAATTTAGTTTTTCGTGATCGCTCATCGTTATTCACTCTTTATTTTTACTCAGTTTATTAACCTTAAGCTTTACATAGAGCCTGTGCAATATCATTAAATAATATCAGATCAGTATTTTACTAAGTGACCAGGTACGTATAACTTACTTAAAAATTAAATATCACAAATGAGAATAACTATCTTTTGTATTTGTAACATATATAATAGCGCCTTTGTTTTATTCTCAACTTTAAATAAAGGGATTAATTAACTATGCAGGCACCTTTGCACAGTGCGCCATTCGATAAGGTTAACGTGATTGCGCTTATGGTAAAAAGCGTAAGCAGTTATCGAGTTTTGGTATTTTTACGTTTTTTTATTGCCATAATTGGTGGCTATGCTTTTACCTCTGCAAGTACTGCGTTATTAAGCTTTGTGTTGCCAATAGCTAAACAAGACGCTGTGCTTTTTAGTGTTTCAATTAGCATTTTAATTTATGCCGTTGTATTTATTTATGCCTTTAGCGTTAAATCATTAAAAACAGCGTGGATCAGTATTTTACTAAGTACGGGAGCGTTCATTAGTTTGCTTGCATTACTGAAGGGTTGGGTATGAAAGATAGCTTTTTCAGATCGATGACTTGGTTGCACACTTGGGTAGGGTTACTCGTTTGCTGGTTATTATATTTAATATTTTTTGCAGGGACTCTTAGCTTTTTTAGAGACGAAATAACGTTGTGGAATCAACCAGCCATTCATAATGTGCAAGCCCAAACACAGCGTATAGAAGCGCAAAAACAACAAATAATTACCGGATTTGATTACTTAGCTAACCATGGAGCTAACTCATCAAGCTGGCGTATTACATTACCTGAGCCGCGTATTCCATATTTAATTTATGGTTATGCAAAGCCAAAAGAACCAGGCCAGCGCCGCAGTAAGTTTGAAAACACGCAGCTTAACCCTAATACCATGCAAGAGCTTGAGCCCTTTGTAGATACTAAAGGTGGTAACTTTTTTTATCGGTTGCACTATGATTTACATTACATGGATGCAATAACAGCACGCTGGATTGTGTGCTTTGCTAGCTTTTTTATGCTGATTGCCATTATATCGGGCGTGGTTATTCATAAGCGTATTTTTAAAGATATGTTTAGCTTTAGGCGTAACAAAGGTAGCCGTACATGGTTAGATGCCCATAACTTAAGCTCTGTACTTGCCCTTCCTTTTCATTTAATGATTACTTACACGGGCATGATTACGCTCATATTTATGTTGTTTCCCTACCCTGCGCAAACGTCTTACGATAACGGCATGCGTGGCTTTTTTAACGATGTAACCCCTCGCAACACCATGACCGATAAAGCTCAAGGCGAATCATCAATGGTGCCGATTCAAAGCATTTTGGATCAGGTTTATACTAAGTGGCCTCATGCAGATATTACTCGCGTACAAGTTAACCAACCAAATATGGCAGCTTCAACAATTACCGTATTGGTAAGCGCAGGTAAAACACTGCGTGACCAAGCACCACGCTTAATATTTAGTGGTGCTACAGGGCAAATGGTCGCTAAAACTGATGACGAGCTAACTAGCAGCAAAGCGCTTTACGAATCACTTAATTCTATGCATACAGGGCGTTTAGCTACGTGGTTGTTGCGCTGGTTATACGTATTAGGCGGTATTGCAGGCTGTGTAATGATTGGCTCTGGCTGTATTATGTGGGCTAAACGAATTCGCGAGCGAACTAAAAATAACGTTAAACCTTCGTTTGGTTTAAAACTAGTTGAGGGGTTAAACCTAGCCACTATTATGGGGCTTCCACTGGCAACGTGTGCATTTTTTATTGCTAACAGACTACTTAGCCCAACTACCGCAGAGCGCGCAGATAAAGAAATACTCGCGTTCTTTTTAACATGGCTAGCGGTTGCTCTTTTAGCACTTATAAAGCGCGATGCACTGCAATGGCGAGTTATGGCAGCTATAAATGCTGTTGCATGTTTAAGCGTACCGGTTATTAATGCACTTACAACTAACGGTAATATAGTTAGCTATTTGATGCACAAACAGTGGGCTTTACTTACTTTTGATGCACTGTTTTTGTTATTTAGTATATTGTTTTTTATACAAACCGAAAAATTACGTACTGCTAAAAACAACTCAAAAATAATCAGCCCTAGTCAATCTAATAACCTTAAAAGGCAAAAACCATGATTGATTTACTTGGGTTTAGCCTATGCCTGCTCAGTTTTAACTGTTTTGCGCTGGCTAAGTATAATCATTTTAAAGATATATTTAAAAAACGTCCTACAGAATCCCAATGTAAAAAGCTGCTATTAGCTGCTTGGATCAGTATTTTACTAAGCTTGATGCTTTGTATAGTTACTCAAGGTGGTTATGGAGCATTACTATTTTGCGGATTTATGAGCCTAAGTGTTTTAATTATAATGGTTTTTTATAATTTTTTAGTAGGCTACGTAAAGTGGTTTAGTGTTTTAAATAGCGTGTTAATTGTACTAAGTGGGTTGTTTTTAGCATTAAACTAGCCTTAGTTAGTAAAAACGTGATCCGCTACTTTCCCATAGATTAGGCAAAAAAAATGGCAAGCTATATAGCTTGCCAACAATAGGGGATATTCAGTGTTTCCAATACTTGCTGTCTCACGGCAAGTACACACAATATAACCATAATATATTTAAGTTACTTTACAGTTAGGTGACTCTTTTATTACTACTTTAAAAACGTATATAACTAACTGTAAACCCCCTTTACATAGTCTCTTGGTTTACCCAAATTATTTCATCGGTAGCAAAGCCCAACTCTTTAGCTTTAGTTAAAAAGTGTTCTTTAAGCTCTTTACTAACCGTTGGTGTACGCGACAAAAACCACAAGTAATCTTTGTTGTAACTGGTTATAAATGCATATTGATAATCGGGTTGGTCAAGTTCAAAAATCACATAAGCGCCATAAAATGGACCAAAAAACGAGACTTTAAAATGCCCTGTGTCGGTGCCCTCAACAAACTTGGCTAAGCCTTCGGCGTAATCCCATTTTTTATCATCCGTTAAATACCCTTTGTTAAGGACCTTTACTGTGCCGTCGTCGTTAATTGAATAAGTCGCGGTAACTTGCTCCATCCCTTCTTCGAATGAGTGATTAAGACGCGCTATTTCAAACCATTTGCCTTTATATTTTTGTATATCAAAGTTTTTAACGGGTGTTATTCCCTCAGGAGGGCTGGTGCAGGCACTAAGAAAAAATAACCCTGTAATAAGTAAACCGTATTTTATAGCCTTCATGTAAGCTCCTTTTTAAATTACATAAATAGTACGTATTATCTAAATATAGATGGATATAAAGTTTGCTAGCCGATTAAAAAAATTTGCTATAGGATCATATTAATTCTAAAGCAATAAAAATGACCATAGCATGAAAATTTGGGTAGATGCAGACGCGTGTCCTGTTGTTATAAAAGAAATACTTTTTAGAGCTGCAGAGCGTATGAAAATCGAGACTATTTTAGTGGCTAATCACGCAATGCGTATTCCGCCCTCAAAATACATAAGTCGCGTACAAGTATCGTCGGGGTTTGATGTAGCCGACGACGAAATAGTAAAACGTGTTGAAAAAGGCGATTTAGTTATTACAGGCGATATTCCGCTAGCAAGTGAAGTAATTGATAACGGCGGGCAAGCACTCAACCCACGTGGCGAGCTTTATACCACCGAGAATATCCGCTCAATACTTAACGTGCGCGACTTTATGGATACCATGCGCTCAAGTGGCGTAGAAATGAGTGGTGGGCCGCCGCCACTTAGCCAAACCGATCGCCAAAACTTTGCAAATAACCTCGACCGTATTTTAGCGCAAAACAAGGCTAACTAACTTGAATACCCAATTAGTTGGCTTAGGTGATACGCAATTTAGCGTGGCGGTATACGTAGCAAAAGCACCGCCCATGCCGTTTTTTGAAACACTTGAATGCCTAGAACCGGTTATAAATGAGCAAATAAATACCATAAACCAGCACTGTGGTAATGGTTGGCGCAAAGTGTTTAACGTGTATGCAAAAGTGCTATTTGCTCTGCCAAGTGAGCATTATTCATTTGCTAAACAAGCCCCTACTTGGCAACAATATCGCGATGAGTTTTTACTGCAAAAAAACAGTAAAACCGCCCTGCTATTTACCGCGCCTGATATTAGCAAAGCCAGCAATAAAAACCAGCTACACATAATTGCTGGGCGTACGCACGCTAAAGACTTATTACAACAAGGTAAGTTGCATGCACAATTTGATTGGCTCGACGACGAGTTTGCAATAGACACCAGTAACAACATTATTGTGTGCCCATATTTTGATTACAGGCAATTAAGTAATATAAAAATTGCGAGGTTAAGCGAGCTAGTCGCGCAGCTAAAAGGCACTAAATAACACATTGTAAGGAACGACCATGGCCGGAATTTTAGAGTTAAACGAATTATTAAAGTCAATGCAGCCAGCACTAAAGCAAGGCGAGTATATTTTTTGTTGCTTGGCAGGGAAATTGGCTGATTATGTTCACTTAGAGCCACTTGCTACTTATGTTGAAGAAGAAGGGCTAACCCTTATTTTAAAAGCTGAAACCGCCGATAAAGCAGGTATTACTTACGAAGGTAAATATAATTTAATTACCCTTAATGTACATTCAAGCTTAGAGGCCGTTGGGCTAACAGCTGCGGTATCTGCAAAGCTAACTGAGCATGGCATTAGCGCTAATGTGGTAGCTGCGTTTTATCACGACCATATTTTTGTACAAACAGATAAAGCACAAGCCGCGATGAAAGCACTTGGAGAGATTGGTTAGGATTGCTGGCACAGTAATGATTTGAGTGATGTGGATATTAGAGCGTCGGGTGGCGCTTCGCTTAACCGACCTACGTATAAAATAAAAGCGTGGTGTAGAGAGGGTTATATAAAAACACCGAGTTTGTTCACTCGGTGTTTTTATTGGTGCTAAATAGCGAGTGCTTGTTTAGCTTGTAACACTTAAACTACATATCCGCTAAAGCCTAGTGCTTTAAAATACAGCTTTGGAATGCCAAATTTGCACTCATTTAGCAGTTCGCTAAAGCGCATTCTATCAAGCGGGTAAAACTCATTTTCTAAGTCGTGCCCTGTTTGTGTTTTACCTGTTTCGGTTAAACCCAATTGCGCGCACGTTGTGAGCTGGGCTTCGCGCTCAAATGAAGTTTCGGGGCGCATTAAATCTGCAATAAAAAGGTTTGCGTCTTTTTTAAGACTTCCTTTAATTGCTTTTAATAACTCTTTTTTATCGCCGTTATCTTCTAAAAAATGCATTACTAATAAACATAAAACGGCATCGGCTTTAACCGATAACTTATCAACTGGGCCATTATGTACATCTACGCGACTTGTTATGCCTTGTTCATCAAATTGCTGCTGTGCGATAGCAAGCATATCGGCTGCTGTATCTTGCGCAGTAAATTGCCATGTAGGGTTTAGTGCAGCCAGTGCAAGTACTTCTTTGCCTGTGCCTGCCCCTACTACCAAAATATGCGCATTGTCGCTTAGCGTTGCTTGTAGTTGCGCATTAGTGAGCTGATGTAATAATTCATAACCAGGCACTAAACGGGTTATGCGGCTATCGTATTGTGTTGCTTGCTCGCCTGTAAACGTTGGCATTGTATCTCCTTGTTTTCAGTAATGTTGCTTATAAAACTTCAACTGTGGAATATCCACCTGGCTTTTTGGCTACATGCACTTGAGTGGCTACACGCTCGCTCATTTGTGTTACGTGCGATATAACGCCTACTTTTCTGCCTTGTGCTTGCAAAGAATCCAAAGCGTCCATTGCAATGCTTAGGGTTTCGCTGTCTAACGTACCAAACCCTTCGTCAATAAACAAAGAATTGATTTGTACTTTGTTAGACGAAAGCGATGCTAAACCAAGTGCAAGCGCTAGCGATACTAAAAATGACTCACCGCCCGAGAGCGTATTAACAGAGCGTTGCTCGTCGGCCATGTCGCGGTCGATAATTGCAATGTCGAGCGTTTGCGCTATGGCGGTTAATTCGTAGCGTTTGTTGAGTGTTCTTAAATGGCTGTTGGCATAGTGCAGTAATATTTTTAACGTTTGTGTTTGTGCTAAGTTACGCATGGTTTTACCCGTTGCATCGCCCAATACTTTATTAAGCAAGTGCCACTGCTCTACCTGTGTTTTAAGCGTAGTTAACTCAGCTTGTTTGCCTTCAAGCGCCTTTGCGTTTTGGTTGTGTTGCTCAATAGCGGTATTAGTTGCTAGTAATGAATTTTGCAGCTGCGTTTGTTGCTTATTTAAGCTGCTTAATTGCGTACTTAAAGCCTCTGCACTTTGTGTTGGTTTATCGCTACTGTTGTGTTTTTCAAGCGTAAGTTGCTGCTGTTTTAATGCGGCATTTGCATCTGTTAACGCTTGAGTTAACTGCTCGTGTTGATTTAAATGTGCTTTAATAGTCTCACTACTTAGCGTTAGTAAAATTTTGATCTGTTCGTGCGTTGCATCGTTGTATTGCGCTTTAAAGTCAGTAAACCACTGGTTATAACGTGCCTCAAGTGTTGCTAGTTCTTGGCTGTTTTCAAGTAAGCGTTGCTCTACATTTTTAAGCGTTATAGCGTGCTCATCTCGTTGTTTTATCGCGTCGTCATAGGCTTTTTGGCTCGCTTGAACCTGCGATTGTTTTTGCTCTTGCTCACTTGTGAGTTTTGCTTGGTAGTCATCTGCGCTTATTTGCTCGTTATTAAATAAAGCTAAGCGCTCACTTTGCACAGTGCTTAGTAAATTTTTAGCTTTAGCAAGCTCTTCATTAAGTGCTTTTAACGATTGCTCGCTTTTACTAACAAGCGGTGTGAGCTGCTTTATTTGCTCATTAGCTGTGTCTTGGCGCTTTTGGCTTTGCTCAAGTTGCGCTTGAGTTTGCTGATACTGTGTAACCTGCTTGTTCAGCTCGGTAAGTTCAAGCGTATTGGCTTGTAATTGCTGCCAAAAATCACTGTTTTCAAATTGATTATTGAGCGTTGTACCTAGCTCGTTAATTTGCGCACTTAGCTCGCTATGCTTACTCGTTAACTGGTTTTGCTGGTGTGTAAGCTCAAGGTGTTTATTACTCAACTGCTGCTGTACTTGCTGCTCTGCTTTAAGTGCTGCTAGTAGCTCATTTACTTTGGTTTGCAGTGTACGTTGGCGTTTTTGTTGCTCAAAGTATTGCGCTTTTTGCTGCGTTAATTGCTTATAAGTTACTTCAAGCTGATCAGGCGTTAAGTCGTTAAGCTCACTACGTGCGCCTTGCATGGTATTTTTAATGTCGAGCTGTTTGGCTTTTGCTGTTTGTATTATTTGCTCAAGTTGTCCGTGTTCAGCAGTTAATACAGCATGTTGAGTTTGATGCTTATGCAGCTCGCTTTGTGCATGGTCAAATTGCTTTTTAGCGGTATTAAAAGCATTTTCAAAATCGGTAATTAAGTTATTTAATTGCTGATTTTGGTTTACCGCATACGGGTGCTCCGTTGCGCCGCACACTAAACAAGGCTCATTAGGGCGAAGCTCTGTGCGTAAATGTTCTACGTTTTCGCTGGCTCTTAAGCGCGCTTGGTTAAGTGCGTACTCGCTGCCTTTAAGCGCTTGCTCGCTGGTTATTAAATGCTGATTAAGTAAAGCATGGGCTTGCTGGCTTTCATTTAACTGCTGATTAAGTACTTGTTGGCGTTGAGTGCTTTGTTTTAGTTCTGCGTTAAATTGCTTATAGCGCTCTCGCTGCTCTTTTAAGTAATCAATACTTTTTAGCTGCGCGTCGCAGTGCTCTGCATTAAATTCATTAAGCTGAGTATTTAATGCCTGTAAAGTTGATTGCTCACCACTAAGTGCCACCTCGCACTGCTGCACTTTATTATTTTGCGTATTTAAAAGATCGCTCTGATTTGCAAGCTCGCTATTAAGAGTTTGGCTTTGCGCAGCGTTTGCAGTTAATTGCTGCTGTGCATTTAAGTAAGTATTAAAGCTTTGCTGATAGTAGCTCCAGTCTTTTGCTAAAACATGCAGCTGTGCATGCTCATTAAGCCATTGCTGGCTTTTAGTTGATTCGGTATTAGCGAGTTCAAGCTCGTTATTGCTTTGTTTAAGCTGCTGATTGAGCTCATCAAGTTGAGATTGCTCTTTGGTTATTTGCGACTCAGTACCTTTTACAGCTTGAGTTTGCAAGGCAATGTTACTGTCGAGCTCTCGCGCTTTAGCTATAACGGGCGCTGCATTTTGTTTTTGCTCATTGGCGTTATTAAGCAGCTCGGTATGCTTAGTAAGCGCGGTATTACGCTCGTTAATTACCGCTAAATGATCAACACTTTTAAGCGATGAAATTTGCTGGTTTTGCGCCGTATTTTGATCGGTTAACAAAGTAAAACGGCTGCGGTTATCTTTTATTTCAAGCGCTTGTTTAGCTTGTTTTGCCTGCTCGCTTTGCTCAACGATACTTTCAAGCGCTGAGCTTGCTTGTTGCTGGGTTTGCTGTGCTTGCAGTAAGTTTTGCTCAAGTACTGTAGCTTGCTGATACCAGTTAAGTGCTTTTTCGGTTTTGGTCAGCTCTTTTTTAGTGTGTTCGGTTTGCGCTTTTAAATCGGTTAACTTGGTTTGTTGTAGCTCAAGTTCATCGCTCGTTAACAAAGTATAGCTTTCAAGACCAGCTTTAAGCGCTTCAAGCTTTGCTACTTGCTCTTTATGGCGCTCAAAAATACGCACGCCAATACGGCTAAATTTATCGGTACCTGTTAAGCACTCTAAAAGTTGCGCTCGCTCATCGCCAGTGGCTTTTAAAAACGCAGCAAACTCATGTTGTGCTAAAAGTACGGCACGGGAGAATTGCTCAAAGTTAAGCCCTATTTTACTCTCGACTTCTTTTATTGTGTGGCTTTTGTCAGCTATAAGGGTTTCGTCTGGCAGGGTTACTAAAGTGTGCTCTGCTACTTTAAGTTTGCCTGTTACTTTTTTATGGGTCCGTGCAATTGTATAGCGCGCACGATAAAGCTGTTTATCTTGTCCTAAAAAGTCGACCTCGGCGTAGCCTTCCCATGTACCTCTGCGTAGCAAGTTTCGCGCATCATTAAGCTTAATGCTGTCGCCGTTAAACTCAATTAAGTTACCTTTATCGCCGCGCAGCCTCGCTGTTTTTGTATAAAGGGCTAAACAAATGGCATCTAAAAAGGTACTTTTACCAGCGCCAGTATCGCCTGTGATGGCAAATAGACCTGCGTCTTTTAATGGGGCTTTAGTAAAATCTATTTCAGCGTCAACTATTGAGGCTAAATTATGAATACGAACTGCGGTTATTTTCATAGTTGTTCTTGCTCCGTTAGCTCGTTTATCACGTCACTTAAAAGTGCTTTTAGCTCATCGGGTACGCTTTGCCCTGCCATGTCTTTATCGTTTGCGAATGCTTGTTCTAATAGGTTTAGTGGGTTGAGCATTTCAACTTCGCTTAAATCTTCAAATACGGTGTTGTCGTCATTTTGCGCTGATTGCTCACGTACACGTTCAATACCACAAAATTTAATATGCTTGCCTTCAAGTGCTTGTTCTATTTGTTCTCTGAAGGTGGTGTCGGTATCGCTTGATTTAAGCTTTACACGTAAATAAGGCGCTATTGTATTTTGTGCAGTGTCGAGCGCTTTAATTTGCTCGCATAGTTCGCTTAATGGCACACACTCCCCTTTTGGTAAAACAATTACATCGGCAGAGCGCGGAATGTAAAGGGGGTTTACAGTTGTACTAATATGTTGTTTTTCATCAATAATAAACTCAACAACATTTACTTGGTGCGTGTAGTTACGTTCTGAAAACGACATAGGGATAGGTGTGCCGCTGTAGCGAATAATATCGCTTTTAGCGACTTGTTGCGCTTTGTGTAAATGACCAAGGGCAACATAGTTGGCTTGTTTACCAAATACATTGGCTGAAATAGACTCCTCACCACCTATTACTAAGTTACGCTCAGAATCACTTGAGATATCCCCGCCTTTTGCGTGTAAATGCCCCATAACTATTAATGGTGAGTTTTGCTCGTTTATATTAGTAGCTTGTTCTAGTGCAAGCTCGTAAGCTTTTGCAACGCCTTGAGCATAACTAGGGCCGCTTTCGGTTTGGCTAAGTAAACTTACATCGCTTGCACGTAAAAATGGCATAGCGACGATTACAGCGCGTTTACCATTGGTATTTATGGTAATAACAGTTTCATCGGGTGTTGCGACATCAAAGCGCCCTACTACGTGCGTATCAAATTGCGCTAGTAATGGCTGAGCTGCCAAAATACGATTTGCAGAGTCGTGGTTACCCGCAATAATTACTACGTGTAATTGTGGGGATGCCTTTTTGGCGTCTTTAATAAATTGGTAAAGCTGATTTTCGGCGCTAGCGCTTGGAGTCGCGGTATGATAAATATCGCCAGCAACTAAAAGTAAGTCTATTTGTTGTTCAACAAGAGTGGCTAATAACCATGTAAAAAAAGCTTGATGTTCAACACGGCGGTCGTGTTCGTAGAATTGTTGGCCAAGGTGCCAATCTGAGGTGTGGAGGACTTTCATGTCGCGCTCTTAATTAAACCGTAAGAGCGCCAATATACCCAAGGCAGTTAAAGATGCAAGCCCAAGCCGTGTATTACCTTAGGTTAAACTGTACCAAGCTGAAAAAACAACCGGTAATGCTAAAAGTGCCATTAATAATGGAATTTTTAACGTTTTAGTTTGTTTTGCGTGTAGCGCCTTTAATGCATTAGTTTCGTTGCACGCTGCTACTTTATCGATATAAAAATAACCCGAATCGAGATACTGCTTACAGTTATTCTCACTTGCTGGAATCGCAATTAGTTCTTGTTGTTTTTTTAGGATGTAAAAATCCATAAGCCCACCGCATTTCTTGCTAGTAATCGATATTAATTTGAGGATAAATGTGACGAATTTATTTGCCTCAAATAAAAAGGTTGGCGATTTTAAATATAAACTGCACTAAAGATCAACCTAAAATTGCACTATTTATCATTTATCGTAAAAATAGCGAACATTAAGGAAGTTCGGCAATATTTGAGCCAATAATTCAGCTGTTTTCACTGTATTTTTGTTCAGTAGAGTGGGCTTTTAGCTCATTTTACTTGTTGGAAATTTGAGACACTTATACATAGGATTATTGGTTTACCTGATAATGTTAAAGTAATACTTTTTTAGCAACGTAGGTAAAATTAATGTGCTTTTACCAAGCTCTAAAACTTGTATTTAACAGCTCAAAACCATTATTAAAAACCACTTTTGTAAAGCCCCTTTACAGTTTTTATTTATTCGTATTTTGTTACAAAATAATTGTACTTTTCAATCTAATAAACTAAGTGAACATCACCCTAAAAATACGGTACTTGGTCGCTAATTTATTGAAGCTAACTGGTATATTTGTCAAAGTATGCTCACAAAATTATATTAGGACTAACAATGAAAAAAATAGGTCTTACGCTAAGTGCTTTTGTATTGCCTTTGGCAATATCTAGTGCGGTTATAGCGTCTTCGGTTGAGCAAACAAAAGGTTCTTTTGTTGATAAATTTCGTCAATTAGACGAAGCGCTTCCTACACCCAACGTTTATCGTAGTGCCGCTGGCGAACCAGGTGAAAAATACTGGCAGCAACGTGTAAACTACGACATTGATGTAAAGCTAGATGAAAAAAAGCACCGTATTACCGGTAGCCAAAGCATTGAATATAAAAATAACTCTCCGCATACACTTAAATATTTATGGTTACAGTTAGATCAAAATATTTTTAAAAGTGATTCTATTGCCGAAACAACTAAAACGTTTAAAAGCACTTTAGAAAGCCTACCAGCTCAAAAGCCTGCTAAATTAAGTTTAGGTGACTTACGCCGTCAGCAATTTATGAGCGACAACGAACTGGGTTATACAATCAGTGGCGTAAAGGATGACGATGGTAAAGAGCTACGCGTAACTGTAGTTGATACCTTAATGCGCATCGATTTAAACGAGCCGTTAAAACCAGGTAAAGAAGTCGAATTTAGCATGAACTTTGCCTTCAACATTGTTGAAGAAGATGCAGTGGGTGCACGTTCTGGTTACGAGCACTTTGAAGAAGACGGCAACGACATATTCTTAATTGCTCAGTGGTTTCCTCGTTTAGCGGCTTATACCGATTACGAAGCATGGACAAACAAGCCGTTTTTAGGCTCTGGTGAGTTTACGCTTGAGTTTGGTGATTACGATGTTGAGATTACTGTTCCGGCAGATCACATTGTATCGGCAACAGGTAAACTTGATAACGCGAGCAAAGTACTTACAAGTACTCAGCGCAAACGTTTAAAGCAAGCCGAAACATCTAAGCGTCCTGTGTTTATTGTTAACGCAGAAGAAGCGCTAGAAAACGAAAAAGAAGGCACCGACAAAACTAAAACGTGGCACTTTAAAGCGCAAAACGTACGTGACTTTGCTTGGGCGTCGTCTCGTAAGTTTATGTGGGATGCAAAGGGTTATCAGCAAGGTGGTGACGTTCAGCCTTTAGTTATGGCAATGTCGTTCTTCCCTAAAGAAGGTGGTGACTTATGGGAGAAGTACTCAACTGAAGCGGTAGTACACACAATGGAAGTGTACTCTAAGTATTCTTTTGACTACCCATACCCAACTGCGCAATCGGTAAATGGCCCTGTTGGCGGTATGGAATACCCAATGATTACCTTTAACGGCCCACGTACTAAGTTACAAGATGATGGTACACGTACTTATTCTCAAGCTGAAAAGCGCTTTTTACTTGGCGTAGTTATTCATGAAGTGGGTCATATTTACTTTCCAATGATTGTTAACTCAGATGAGCGCCAATGGACGTGGATGGATGAAGGCTTAAATAGCTTTTTAGATGGCGTTGCTGGTCGTGAATGGGATCCTACTATTCCTTGGGGTGTTGAGCCTCGCGATATAGTGAGCTACATGAAGTCTGAAAACCAAGTACCTGTTATGACTCAGTCAGACAGTGTATTACGCTTAGGCCCTAATGCTTATACTAAACCTGCAGCAGCCCTTAATATTTTACGTGAAGTAATTTTAGGTCGTGACTTATTCGACTTTGCATTTAAAGAGTATGCTCAGCGCTGGAAATACAAGCGCCCTACTCCAGCTGATTTTTTCCGTACAATGGAAGAAGCCTCTGGTGTTGATTTAGATTGGTTTTGGCGTGGCTGGTTTTACACCACAGACCATGTAGATATCTCTTTAGATAAAGTATATCAACTACGTTTAGACACTAAAAACCCTGATATTGATTACAGCCGTTTACGTGATATTGAAGCAGACAAACCTACTTCATTATTTGTTGAGCGTAACCGCGCACAGGGTAAAAAAACATGGGTTGAGAAAAACTCTGATGTTACCGATTTTTATGACGAAAACGACCGTTTTACTGTAACCAATAAAGAACGTAACTCGTACAATAAGTTTTTAAAAGGCTTAGAGCCGTGGGAGCGTAAAACGCTTGAGCGTGCTTTAGAAGAAGATAAAAACTATTACGTTATGGAATTTTCAAACCTTGGTGGTTTGGTAATGCCTATTTTATTAGAGCTAACATATGAAGATGGCACTAAAGAAGAGCGCTATATTCCTGCTGAAATTTGGCGTCGTAATTATAAAAACGTTCAAAAGCTGATTGTTACCGATAAAAACAAACCGCTTGTATCAGTTACTGTTGACCCAGGCTGGGAAACAGCTGACGTAGATGTTGAAAACAATAACTACCCTCGTCGTATTATTCCTTCACGTATTGAAGTGTTTAAAAAGGAAAAGAGTAAAGCTAAAGTAAGTCGCGATATCATGCAAGATATTAAAACTGAGCTTAAAACTGATGAGAAGAAAGACGAAAAGGATGACGGTGAGGAGCAGCAATAATGCGCTTTTTGCTTATTATTGTTTGCCTTTTAGTTGCTGCGCCAAGTATGGCGCATCAACTAAAGTCGTCAGTTACAACCGTACTTTTTAATAAACGAACGCATAATGTTGAATTAATGCATCGCTTTTATTTACATGATACTGAACACGCCGTAGGAACATTGTTTAAAGGCAAAATTGATATTATTAGTAATAAAGCCGACCAACAACGTTTTGCTAAGTATGTTGAATCGCATGTTGCTCTACAAACGTTAAGTGGCGAACCTTTACCACTTAGCTTTGTAGGGGCACAAGTTGATGGTAAGTTTTTTTGGGTTTACCAAGAAGCACCAATTCCTGCAGGAATTGAAGGAATTAAAATGAGTAATGGCGCACTTCGTGATTTATGGCCATCTCAGGTAAATATGGTAAACGTTGAGGGCAAAGGTAAGATTAAAACTTTAAACTTTGCTCAAGATGATACTTGGCTCGAAGCCCGCTTTGAGCAAAATTAATATTTAAAACTTCCCCAACCGACGCGCACAGCAGTTGTTTATGTGCGCGTTTTCTTCATACGTTTAAACTGCGTTCATGTTTGATCTGTTATTTGTAAATTTACGTAAAATTTGTGAGTTCAATTTGTATATTTACCTTTTTTTGCGCATGATATATCAAGCACTTAAATTACTTTGTTATCAATAGATTGATAATGGTGCGTATTAATATTTAAATATAGTTAGTTTCATTTATCCCTTTGTATTTACCGGCCTAGGGCATAAGCAGTAGAGAATTTTATGTTTAAATTTCATTTAGTAATAACTAAATTCAGGGAATGATATGACTACTCAGGTTGAGGCTATTTTTGGAGTGATTTTTGATTTAGATGGAACATTGGTTTCATCTAAATTAGATTTTGCATTAATAAAGGCCCAAATAGGTTGCCCTTGCGAGCAAGACTTACTTGATTACATTGCTCAGTTGCCCTCACCGTATATGCGTGAAGAGGCAATGAATATAGTTCACCAACACGAATTAATAGATGCACAACATGCCAGTATATTACCTGGTGTGAGTGAAGCTATTCATGCTTTAAAGTCTAAAAATATTCCGATGGCGATTGTTACTCGCAATTTTGATAAAGCAGCGGCAATTAAATTACAAAATAATCCACTCCCTATCAGCACAGTTTTAACGCGAAGCGATGCCCCTGCAAAGCCAGATCCCAGCGCTTTAAATGCCATTGCTACACTTTGGAACATTAACGCCAGAAATTTACTTTATGTAGGCGATTACCTTTACGACATTCAAGCTGCGCACAATGCAAATATGCGCGCGTGTTTATACGCTCCAGAGTCAACGCCTGCTTATGCCGATCAGGCAGATTACGTTTTACATGACTTTGTTGAATTAGTGACATTAGTTGAGAGTTATTCTGAAAAAATAGAGTTATGTTAAATAGGGTGCTATTAAATTTATTTAAGAATAAGTGCTATGTTATTTAAATTACAAAATAACGTTTGTTCCTAGCCCAATACGTTTTGAATTGGTAAAATACCGCAAAACGTAACGTATTCATTAGGGGCACAAAATGGGCAGAGCATTTGTAGTTCGTCAAAGTTCTATGATCAAAACAGCCAATGCAAAAACAAAAGTAAACTCAAAGTATGGTAAAGAGATTTACGTTGCAGCAAAAAGTGGCGATCCCGATCCCGAAGTAAATCAAACACTACGCCGTCTAATCGAAAAAGCTAAAAAAGACCAAGTACCAGCGCACGTTATCGATAAAGCAATTGAAAAAGCAGCCGGTGGTGCAGGGGAAGATTACTCTGTTGCCCGTTACGAAGGCTATGGCCCAGGTAATTGCATGGTTATTGTTGACTGTTTAACTGACAATCCGAACCGTACAATTAAAGATGTACGTTTGCCATTTACTAAAACAGACTCAAAAATTGGTACTCCTGGCTGTGTAGCACATATGTTTGATCATTATGCGGTACTTGGCTTTGCGGGTGATGACGACGAAATAGTATTAGAAGCATTAATGATGGCTGATGTTGATGTTAGCGATGTTGAAGCCGAGGACGGTAAAATATCGGTATTTGCACCGCCAACAGAATACTTTAAAGCTAAAACAGCCCTTGAAGACGCATTTGAAGGCATTAACTTTGAAGTAGACGAAATTACGTTTATTCCTCAAGTTAATATTGAAATTGAAGACGAAGAAGTTATTGCTAACTTTGATAAATTTATAAATATGCTTGAAGATTGTGACGATGTACAAAATATTTATCACAATGCTATTGTAAAAAATTAGATTTAATTAGGGGCTGTTGATCTTTGTAGTACATATATCAATCAGCCCACATTGGTAGCCACATCATAGTAAATGCTAAAGCGAGCATTGAATGATAATTTCGTTCAAGCTTTTCATACCGCGTGGCTATC
>NZ_JACGWD010000128.1:0-3573 GCF_014077565.1 Pseudoalteromonas sp. 5Ae-yellow | reverse complement strand
TGCGCGGATTACATCAAGGTCAGAAGTAATAATCTTCACTAAAAGACCGTATATATGACAGCAAACCTGTCCCTGCTATCGTTGAATGACACCTTGCAATACTGGAGGAGACCATATATGAACTCTGCTTGAGATAGATTTATTATCCAGAATTCAGGTTACTTATTAAATAAAGCAACAGCAGCGTTACTCATTGCTTTTATTCCGGTAGGGATAGCAACTTTATAATCTGGTGCAAATTTACTAGAGTGTAGGGAAGGGAGTACTTCACCTGTTTTTATTGAATCTGCATATTGTGCTTGGTTTACGCCACCTAGCCAAAATAAGGTAATAGGGATGTTTTCATCGGTGCGTCCGTATAGGCCAAAGTCTTCACCTGCCATTACAGCTTGTGTTTCAAGCACATTAGTATCACCAATTTCGCTGGCAATAGAGTTTCTAACAATGTCTGTTTGTGCAGGGTTATTATAAGTAGATGGAATAGATTCATCTTCATGTACATATACTACAGGGTAGTTTGATTCATTTAGGCCAGCACTTTGTGCAATACCTGCCGTGATTCGTTTTATTGCTGCTATTTGAGCACTTCTAACATTTGGGTTATAGCTTCTGAGAGTGAGTTGTAGTTTACTTCATCCGAAATCACATTATGTTTTGAGCCACCATGAATAGATCCAACTGTAATAACAGAAGGCTCTAGTGGTGAAAGCTCTCGACTTGTGATTGTTTGCAGAGCAAGTACAGTGCGTGCAGCTATAACCACAGGGTCAATAGTTGTATGAGGATAAGCACCATGACCACCTTTACCTTTAATTGTAATATCGACAGAATCTACACTTGCCATAGTGTATTCATTTTTCATTGATACCTTACCAGCGGGGACGCTAGCACTTACATGCAAAGCAATTATATGATCAGGTTTTTCATATTTACTAAATAGTCCTTCGCCTAACATGGCTTTAGCACCCCCACCAACTTCTTCGGCAGGCTGTGCAACCATCATCAAAGTGCCTTTCCATTGATCTTTGTGTACTATTAATTGCTCAGCAGTACCAATAAAAGAGCTCATGTGAATATCGTGGCCACAACCGTGCATTACACCTACTTTAGCACCATGCTCGTCTATTACTTTAACTTTTGAGGCATAGGACTTTCCTGTCTGCTCTATAATAGGTAAGCCATCGGTGTCAGTACGGATCATCACGGTTGGACCGTTTCCGTTTTTGTAAATGCCGACAACACCAAAGCCACCTACATTACTTGTTACTTTAAAACCCAGCTGAGTTAATTTATCCGCTATTTTATTACCCGTTTCTTGTTCGTGATAAGAAAGCTCTGGCGATTGGTGTAAATCGAGGTAAAACTTTTCTATAGCTGGCATGGTTTTGCTTAAATTCAAATCGAGTCTATTTGCTTGTACTAATGGGCTTGCTAATAAAAGTATTGCACTTAGATAAGTTAATTTCATGTTTTCCCTCATTGTTGAATATGTATACCGGATGATTTAGGTATATGACTTGTAATTATTATGTTCACCACCATATAAAAACCTAAATAGATGAATATGGCAATCAATTCAATGAGCAACATAGTTAGTATTAATGCGCAAAACCTTCAACAAGTACTCGGTGAAACATCACAGCAAAAATTGGTGTTGCTTAACTTTTTCTCTCCTCAAAGTCCTGAATGCATCGGACAGGCTGCAATTTTAGATAAAGTAGCGGCTGAATATGCAAGCTATATAGTAGTAGCAAACCTAGATTGCGATGCAGAGCAAGCACTCGCTTCTCAACTTGCGCAACAAGTTGGTCTTCAAACTCTGCCTACGCTTGTATTATTAAAAGACTCTGCACCTGTAGATTTACTTGCAGGTGTTCAAAGTGAGGCACAAATACGCGAAGCCCTAGCAAAGCATTTACCTGCGCAACAAGACTTACTGTTAGAGCAAGCAAAACAAGCGTTATTAAAGTCAGATTTAAATGCTGCATTTAATTATGCAAAGCAAGCTTATGAAATAGACAGCGGTAATGCACGCATCAAATTAGTGCTTGCAGACATATGTATTCAAATTCACAAGGTAGATGAAGCCCAAGCGCTTATAAATACAATAGACGTACAAGAGCAAGATGCTTACTTTAATAATATAAAAGCAAAATGCGAAGCTGCGCTTGAAGCAAAAGACTCACCGGAGATTAAAGAAAAGCAACAACAAGTAGAAAAGTACCCAAATGACCTAGAATTAAAAGAAGAGCTCAGTATTTTACTCAATGAAGCAGGCAGAAAAGAAGAAGCATTGGATGTACTGTTTACAGTTCTACAAAAAGATCTGAACTTCAACGAAGCAAAACCAAGCTTTTTAGCCATTATTGCCTCTTTACCTGATGGCGACGCACTCGCAGCTAAGTATCGTCGCAAGTTATATAGTATTTTATACTAGGGTCTGTTGCTCTTTGCGGATTAAAATTTGTTCAAACTAGGGGGTGTTTAATCGCGGCGCGAGATTTGTAACCTAGTGGGCTAAGTAAAAACCGAGTAACAAAGAGTAAATAGCCCCTAGGAAGAACCTTTTGGGCAGCGCCTGTTTGGCATTAATGCTACGTTATCGCCTATTTATGGGGAGTAACCACACTACATAGGCTCTGCCTTGCCTGAATACCAAACAGGCTGCTGCAAATTTAACCTTGAAAGATAAACAGACCCTAGATTCTAATAACTATTACTTTTGAGAAGCACCTAAATAAGGTGCTTTTTGCATTTTTAAGGTTTTAATTAAAAGCTATAGAATGGTTTAGCTATATAAAAACAAGAGTTATCAACAGGTTTTTGTGGGTAACTTGTGCTTATCATGTGTGCTTGCTTGGGGCTTAATTTTAATTACTATTTTATGCAAATAACGCTTGCGTAAAATCCGCCGCTCCCTATAATGCGACCCCACTGAGACGGGAAAGGCCGAAGCATAGCAAGGCACGAACTACTCAGAGAGTTAAATAAAACTTCGGTTTTAAATTGTCGAAAGAAAGTTTAAAACAAAGTGTTGACTCGAGAAATAAAGGGTGTATTATTCGCATCCCTTGAGACGCTAAAGCGACTCAAACGTTCTTTAACAATATAAAGCAATCATCTGTGTGGGCACTCGTACAGATTGAGTTCTAACAGCCAAGCTACTTAGGTAGCGAGGCAAGCAAATTAGAGTCTCAATTGAAACTGAGTGACCATATGTTATTAAAAGATTCAGCCTTGAGCTGTTTTGATTTCACTTTTTTAAAAGTGAAAATAATAACGCACAGTCAATTCGTTTTTGGCAACAAAAACAAAAATTCAGAATTCATTGAGCTGTCGAAAGACATAAAACTTTTTTAATTGAAGAGTTTGATCATGGCTCAGATTGAACGCTGGCGGCAGGCCTAACACATGCAAGTCGAGCGGTAACAGAGAGAAGCTTGCTTCTTTGCTGACGAGCGGCGGACGGGTGAGTAATGCTTGGGAACATGCCTTGAGGTGGGGGACAACAGTTGGAAACGACTGCTAATACCGCATAATGTCTACGGACCAAAGGGGGCTTCGGCTCTCGCC
>NZ_JACGWD010000118.1:0-6987 GCF_014077565.1 Pseudoalteromonas sp. 5Ae-yellow | reverse complement strand
TATGCTGTTTAAATTCATTAAAGCTAGAGCGATAGGGTAATAGCTCTAGCTTGGCATACTGGCAGGATCAGTCAATAGCTAAAAAAGATCCTTAGAAAATAATTTGTCTTGGTGAATAGTTACAAAAGAACAAGGATAAAAAGCGCCTGAGTTCATTTAAGAACAATATGCTAAACAGTTACTTTAAGGTCTTATTTAATCGTTACCTTTGCATCACTTACCCATGTCTCAGTTATAGCTTCATCATTTTTATCAACTAAATACGCGCGTATGTTCACCGGATTGTTGTTAGCTTGTTTGTAGTCAAACGCTAATCGCCATTGGTTTGTACCAACTACCGGATAAACTCCAATAGGTTCTAGTATTTCACCGTTGCTGGCTTCAACAATCGGCTTTATACCACTTTTGTTATCTAAGCCTTTAAATACTGGACCTTCAAAATCAATCACCATCTTGTTAACGCCTTCAGGAATAGGCTGGCCGGGAATTCCGCCTAAGCCTTGGCGAGTATTTACAACGCTTGCAAGCGTTTTTGATTTTGGATCGAGTGGACGCCATTCAATATCATAAGAAAAGGTAAACTCATCACCTTTGCGCGCCTCTTTTTCGGGCACCCAGTAGGCAACAATATTGTCGAACGTTTCATCTTTTGTAGGAATTTCGATTAACTGTACTGCGCCTTTGCCCCAATCGTCAGTAGGTTTAATCCACGCTGATGAACGCTTATTGTAAAATACGCCGTCGTCCTGGTAGTTATTAAAGTCACGATCTCTTTGGATTAAGCCAAACCCTTTTGGGTTCTCATCAATAAAACTATTGGTCGACACCGACTGAGGATTATTTAATGGGCGCCAAACGTATTGACCCGATCCTGTGTGAATCGCCAGGCCATCGCTATCGTGAATTTCTGGGCGCCAATCTTTAGCTCCTGTTTTATCTTTTTGTGAGTACCAATACATACTGGTTAACGGTGCTACGCCTAAGCGTTCAACATCGGCGCGCATATACAAATTAGCCGTTACAGAGGTAATATGGCCTTTGGCTTCTTTGTTATCTTTACTTAAACCAAACCGATAAGCACCAGTGATAGAAGGCCCTTCAAGCAATGCCCAAACAGACACACTTTCACCTTTTTTCTCTGCGGGGCCAATCCAAAATGCAGAAAAGCGCGGAAATTCTTCTGGCTGATTCATACCCGTATTAATTGCAATACCTCGGGCTGACAGTCCATATTGTCCCTCTGGCCCGTCAGTACGAAAATAAGACGCGCCTAAAAAAGATATCCAATCTGGTTTCATATCTGGGCGCATTATTCTAAAGCCTGCAAATCCAAACCCTTCTGGGAGATCGTGAGCTGGGCTATTATCAGGCATATCAAAAACGTCATTACTAAAAGGTACATTTTGAACCTGATTTTTATCGTCTCTGATGTAAATACTTACTGGCTCAGGAAAATATCGCCCTGGGTAAAATAATTGTACAGGTGCCTTTTTTCCACTTGGGTATAAGGTTTCATCTTCTTTAAAGCGTATTTTCCAATGTTCGTCATACGTAATTTTATCGATTAACTCCGGCGCTGGCACCTTAGTTGACGTATAGGGCTTTTCGGCTGAGGCTTTTGCCAGCGCTTTTAAGTCTTCGAATGAAAACTCCGTTTTATCTACTGCTTCTGTCGCGTAAGACGACATCGAAGTGCTAAAAATAATTGCGATAAATAACTTTAATTTCATAAAAAGAATGTCCAATAAATTGAGTCAAATAAAAATGGGAACGCTGCACGAGCGTATGTTTAACTTAAAGTTCTGCATGAATATTACGTGACGTAATATGAACTAGCGTTTACTAAAGTATTGTTATTTGACTACAGGACCTCCTATAATTATTTTTTTAGGCTATTGATTTTCAGGGAAATTGCGCGCGTTTAATGATACCGCTGAAGTAAAAATAAGCGGGGATAGCGCAATTTATTGAACGAAGCCCTCAGGAGGTATGGATATATTTAGGTTTTAGTTGCCCACTTTTCTAAGGCAAAAATTTGTAGAGTGGCTGGTTTTTCTAATCGTTATAGGTGCATAGTTGATTTTAGGCTAAAGCGTATTATAAGCAGTAAAAGTGAAGGATAAGCCATATAACCACACTATTAGAACGCTGGTATTTAAATGGATAACGATTGCATTTAAGTGTTGAAAAACAAAGAGGCTCACCACTTTTAAAATTTGCAATTAATAGCTAATTTTACTAGCCGTCCATCTCAGGGCGTGTTGTTACGTGTTTGATACGCTCTTTCAGTAACCGACCCTTTGCAACTGATTCATTTTTTAAAAAGTTAACCATAAAATGATAATCAGGGTGTGTTTTTAAATTACGACTAACAAAATACACGTTAGTTGTATTAATAGAGAATGTTTCTCTAATACCCGCTCCTGGATTTTTGCCTGCTAACAGGCTTAGTTTTAGACCTGGAATGTTAAACACTATATGTTGATAGCCACCATGATTTTTAATAGTTGGAAAGCCCATTGATGGTGTATCTACTATTTGATTATCAACATATACAGCTAGATAAGTATTTGCAGGAAGTTCAGTATTTCCTAATAGGTAATCTGAAAAAGCAATCATGCTTTCTTCACGAATTGAATTCTTTGTATCAGGAATACCGAACCCACTCCAATCTGTTGCAGACAACCTCCAAGCAATGCTTACAGCAAAGTACATGAAATTAAACGCTATTTCGTCGCTTGGTGGAAAATACCATACTTCATCTTTTACATGAGACAACGTTTTAAACTTTTTTATCTTTGTAGCTAGTTTAAAACCGTTAGGACGAGCCATAAAAGATATTACTTTATCTTCCCCATTTTTGGAGAATTTCAATTCACAACGCTCACAAAGTAAATACTTTTTAGCTTGCTTGTCAGTATAGGCTGCTGATTTATTAGAACCATTAATCACAACAATGTTTTGTCCGTGTTCAGGGAAACCTTTACTAATTGATCGGTAAACAGCTTTAGGCATAAAGTGACTATCTTTAAGCTTCGCTGATTTCGTACACAATGCACAGATTCCGTTCACCAAACCTCCTAAACGTATAACAACTTATTGAACAACACTTTGAGAGTTATAACGCCCCAAAACGGCGTTTATTACATTGTTTAATAATTCCACTAACTAACTTTAATGTAAACAAGTAATTAGGCATGTAATAAAAAGGTCTTTGTTATTTTTCACCAAAACGATTTTTAATGATGTTATCGGACAAAATTAAAATAGCTATTTATATAAACAGTTGGTTCTGTCAGTTAGCTTTATTTATGCAGCTACCTTTTACGAGCATAATTAACAAACGTACGGATACTAAGCGCTAGTTAAGGCTTACTTATACTGGTTTAGCATTTTTATACGCTTTATTTATACGCTTTAATAGTTGGCATTTAGCCTTGTTCGGTGAAAAACTCGAGTAAAGAACAAAAGAAAGTTGTAGGAAAATTTTGGCTTTATGTATTTAGCGCGTAATTAGCTAAAGCATTGGTTAGATAAGCGAGCCTTAACATATTAATGATACAGACTCGCTAGAGATATTTATGATAAAAACGAATGAGTGAGGTGTTTACTTTACATCAAAGTTCACGTGGTCAAAGTATGGATTTTTCTCATGCGCTTTAAGTACACTAATTGTAGTAAGCACAATGAGTTGCAGCTCGCTATTTACGTTAACAACTATGCATTCGTCTCTATTAGCATTGCGTTTTGTGTCAGTTGCTACGCCACATACACCATCACCATTTTTTAATATAAGCTCAATGCTTAAATGGTGCATACAGGCAATTTCGATGTAGTCGTATTGGTTGCAACTGATCATAAAATCCCTCTTTTATATTATTTAGCCGGTTTAAAATCATTAAAAAAGCAATAACAACAAGGTTGGCTATATACCAAAGATCTTTAATTACAAACTGCCCTAAGCGATCCAATAAAGTGGAAGAACTAAATGCACCGGTGGCGGTAATTAAGAATGTTTGGGTCATCATAAATACGCTTAAACACGCTAAGCCACTTACAATAATTAGCTTTTTATTATTTAAAAATAGCCCTAAGCCCAATAACACAGCAAATAATACATCAAACCCGCCAATCACGTTAGACGCGCCTTGTACGCTAAATACCGTGTATAACCACGACATAAACGGTGAGGTTTCTACTAAACTTACAATGCCTTTTGCTTCAAACTCATAAAACTTCATGCCGCCAATCCACAATAAAACCATGGCAACCGGTATAAAGTTTAAAAGTACGTGTTGTTTGTCGGTAAGTTTGTCTTTATAAAATAAAAACAAATACAAAGGCACTACAGCAAAGTATTTAATTATGCCCTGCCCACTACCAATGATTGGAAAGCCGCCAAGTTGAGCCATCCAACGGTTGCTGGCAAACAAGGTAAGTAATGCTACTAAACTTATAATTGCTGCAAGTAAAAGTGCTGGCGTAGGTTTCATTAGTTTAAGGCGAGCGAGCACAGTGGCAAACGCTAAGGCAATCATAAATGAGCCACTAATCAAACCTAATGCAGATACAGACATTAGCGAATCAACGCCATAAAAACTAAACGTAGCCGTTAACGTGTTAGAGTTTGCTCCTAACGCAAACGATAAGCCAAGTAACAAAAAGCTACTCGCTAATAAAAAAGTAATCACGTTGTTGGTTAATTTTAAGTTCATTGTATTTCCTAGTATTCGTTAAGACTTACAAAGACCTTGCTAGTCGATAAAACAATTCAAGCTAACTCTTAAAAATATAAGAGTTGATTAAGCACAACGTAAGCTGTCATCAGGTAATATAATCAATCACTTTAGTTTATAGTTTATTACCTCTTTATTAATAAAATTAAATAAGTCTAATATTCATATGATGTGCGTCATTTTTTTTATTATAAAATGAAGTAGAATAACGTCGCCTTTTCAATACACAGAATGCATGCATTTCTAAAACTTAGGGACATTTTTAATGAAGGGTACTGATATTCGAGTTACCTCTGGACTGATTTCTATAGCCATTGTTTTACTACTTTGGTTTGCTGTACCGCCCCCGCAAGGTGTTACCGAAAACGCATGGCATTTGTTAGCTTTATTTATTGGTACTGTTGTTGCCATTATTGGTAAAGCAATGCCAATCGGCGCCATTGCTATTTTAGCTATTACCTCTGTTGCGTTAACTGGCGTAACTAATGACAGCCCATCTGGCGCTATTAAAGATGCATTAAGTGGCTTTTCTAATTCATTAATTTGGTTGATTGGTATTGCTATTATTATTTCTCGGGGTTTAGCTAAAACTGGTTTGGGAAATCGTATTGGCTATAATTTTATTTCTCTTTTTGGTAAAAAAACAGTTGGTATTGGTTACGCACTCGCACTTTCTGAACTTGTTATAGCGCCTGTAACGCCAAGTAATACCGCGCGAGGCGGCGCTATTATTCACCCAATAATGAAGTCGATAGCAACAAGTTTTGGCTCGTCCCCTGAGGAAGGTACATCTCGTAAAATTGGGCACTACCTTGCTTTAGTGAGCTACCATATAAACCCTATTACATCAGCTATGTTTATTACGGCGACTGCGCCAAACCCTCTAATTGTAAAGCTGATTGCTGATGCTACCGGTGCAAATATCAGTATTACTTGGAGTACGTGGGCGCTGGCAGCGCTTGTTCCTGGTTTGCTATGTATTGCCCTTGTGCCTTTGGTTGTTTATGCCATTTACCCACCTGAAGTTAAAAGTACGCCCGACGCTAAAAAATATGCAGAATCTAAATTAACTGAAATGGGCCCAATGAGTTATGGCGAAAAAATAATGGTGGGTGTTTTTGCTATGCTGCTTGTTTTATGGGCCGGCGTACCCGCAATGATTTTAGGGGCTGACTACGCGGTTAACACAACCGCAGTGGCTTTTTTAGGTTTGTCGGTTTTATTAGTGACTGGTGTATTAAGCTGGGACGATGTACTTAAAGAAAAGTCTGCGTGGGATACCGTTGTTTGGTTTTCAGCATTAGTAATGATGGCCACTTTTTTAAATAAACTAGGTTTGGTAACGTGGTTTTCAACACTTGTTGAGAGCAACATTGCGCAACTGGGCTTTGACTGGATTGTATCGGCCATTATATTGGTAGCTGTGTATTTTTATGCTCATTACTTTTTTGCCAGTACTACAGCACATATTACTGCTATGTTTGCCGCATTTTACGCCGCAGGTTTAGCGCTTGGCGCTCCGCCTTTATTTTTAGGTTTACTATTAGCTGGCGCTTCATCACTCATGATGTCGTTAACGCATTACGCAACAGGCACCTCTCCCATAGTGTTTGGCTCAGGCTATGTATCATTAAAAGACTGGTGGGTAATGGGCCTTATAATGAGCGTTATTAATTTAAGTGTATGGGGAATTATTGGCGGGCTTTGGTGGAAAGCACTTGGGTATTGGTAGTATTGCCTTTGTTAGTTTGGCTTGCACATTTAATACTGCGCACTTGTTTTGGTTAGTTCTACAAATATAAACATTGAGGCTGTTGCAAGGGAGCACTATGGTTTTTAAATTCATAAAGGCAGCATATTCAGACCGAGACTACTTATTAAGCCTCAGAAAACTGACTATGGTTGAACACTTAGAAAATGCCGGGTTATTTTTAACTGAGCAACAGCATGTTTTAAGGCTTGATGACCAATATAACTGCTCCTATCTTATAGTTATAAATGAGGTACCAATTGGTACTTTAAAATACCAAACGTACGCTCAATACGTTGAAATAATGCAATTACAAATACATCCACTGCATCAAAATAAAGGGTATGGGAAAGCGGTTATTGAACAAGTTATTAGTAAGCGTCTAGCGAACCACACCTAGCATCGATGTTCTGATTATCTAAAAATACCTGCTCAATGATAAATTCGGAGCAGGTGATGAAAACTTACAGAACAAGCGCACAGTGGCAGCAGCTTTTGCTG
>NZ_JACGWD010000042.1:0-40514 GCF_014077565.1 Pseudoalteromonas sp. 5Ae-yellow | reverse complement strand
ATGCGAGAACGAGTGAAACGTTATATTCTTCCAGAAAAAAGAAAACGGCCCAAAAGTAGGACCGTTCGAATTTCAAAAACTCGGTACACCATTAAGTCAAAGCATGCTTAACTGAATGGTGTTAGCTAATTAGCAGCTCTTTTTGTATTTTAAATTAACCAGGACTCAGTTAATTAGTTGCTTGCGCTGTTGGTTGCTGTTTGTTTAGTTGTAAGTAACTTAATAGCCACATACCCAAACCACCTAAAAACAATGCAGCTGCTACGTAACCTGTTTGATTAGGTGCGGCACCTTGCGCTATTGCAATTCCGCCAACCCAAGGACCTATAGCATTGGCAGTATTAAATGCGCACTGTACTAAGGCACCAATCATAGCGTGGCCTTCGGGCGCAACGTCCATTAAAAGCGTTTGAATCAGCGTAGCCAAGCCCACACTGCAACCAATAAAGAAGATCACCGCGTAAAGAGCCCAAATATTATGGCTTGCCGTTACATATGCAAAGGCAAATACAATAGTACATACAAGCGCAAGGCCAGTCGTTTTAATTGCTGATTTATCGGCAGCTTTACCCAGTACATAGTTACCGAGTGTACAACCGATACCAAACATTACCATTGCGATAGAAATAGTATAGGGGGCTGTTTTTGTTACCACTAATATGGTGTCGGCAATGTAAGTATAAATACAAAACACCCCGCCAAAGCCAATAATTACAATACCCAAAATGGACCAAACCAGTTTATTTTTAAGTACGCCAAACTCGTTTAGTAAGTTAGAAGGCTTAGCGTTATCGATATTAGGCACTACTTTATAAACAAAAACAAAAGCAATAAAGGCCAGTACTGCAGCGCCAGCTAAACAATAACGCCAACTTAAATTTTGACCTACAAGTGTAACTATAGGCACGCCAACAATAGTAGCTACAGTTAAACCCATAAACACCTTAGACATAAAGCTAGCACGCTTACCTTTTGGGGCAATATCCGATGCTAATAAAATAGCAGCACCAAAATATGCACCATGAGGTAAGCCACTTAAAAATCTAAATATTACAAGCTGCTCAAGCGATGTTGCCATCGCGCTTAACCCGTTTGAGATAAACATTAAGCTTATAAAAATGAGCAATGCTTTGCGCTTTCTCATATTAGCTGTAGTGAGCATTAAAATAGGGGCGCCAACTACAACACCAATGGCGTAAGCACTAATTGCGTAACCACTTTGTGAGGGCGTTGAGCCAAATGTTTCGCTAATTAGTGGCAGCATAGGCATCATCGAAAACTCAGATAATCCTAAAATAAATGTGCCAAGTGCTAATACGAGTAAAATAGCGGTTCTGTTAAGTTGACTAGATGCCGACGTTACATCTGATGTCATAGATGATCCCTTAAGATTTAATTTTAAAAGTGAAACAGCACAATAAATTCTGAATAGAAAATATTATATGTATGCTTAAATTTTGGTGTGAGAGGGTAGTCTGTGAGAGTGCTATTTTAAGTTAAAAAAAGTACAGAGTCATGCATAAATTAGTGTTTTTGTTAGGTTTTTAAAATGTTAACTAGAAGAAAATACTACTTAAAATTTATAAAATATAAAAACTACTTATAAAGCATGCATCTATAAGGTGTTAAATATTCGCCGAAAGGTTATTTAGAGCTTATATTTACAGTATAATTACATATTTGTTTAACGTTATTCTGCTAATGTTTTACTAATTTACCCCTTAAGGTTTTTATATGTTTGGTATTTCTAAAAGAAACGCAAAAATTGAAGAAATGGAGCTTCAATTAATTCAAAAACAGTCTATCTTGTCGGCAATTAACAAGCATGTGGCTTATATAGAGTTTACACCTGAAGGAATAATATTAGACGCAAATCAGTTATTTCTAGCTACTGTGGGCTACAGCAAAGAGCAAATAATTGGCAAACATCATCGCATGTTTTGCGAACCTGAATATGCAAAGTCAGACGAATATAGCCAATTTTGGCAAGCATTAAAAACCGGAGATTCTAAATCAGGATCGTTTTTAAGATACAAAGCTAATGGCGATAAGCTTTGGCTTGAGGCAACTTACTTTCCTGTAGAAGAGCATGGCGTAGTCACTAAAGTGATTAAAATAGCCTCTGATATTACGACTAGTTATATACAACGAAAGGCACAAGAAGCGATAGCTAGTGCACTCGATAAAGCATTGGCTACAATAGAGTTTACCCCACAAGGTAATATTTTAAGCGCAAATCAAAACTTTTTAGCGACAGTAGGCTACAGCTTAAAAGATATTGTAGGTAAACATCATAAAATGTTTTGTACTGAAGTGTTTTATGAGAAAAACCCACACTTCTGGAATGAATTAGCGCAGGGGCAGTTTAAGTCAGGAAAATTTAAACGTATTGCCGCCGACGGTTCAGAAATTTGGCTAGAAGCTACTTATAACCCAATATTAGATAGCAAAGGTAATGTAATTAAAATAATTAAGTTTGCATCAAATATTACTGATCGTATACACAATAATAATGCAGTGACTGAAGCCGCTGCAATCGCGTATGAATCGGCGGTAGCTACAGCGCAAACCGCTAAAAAAGGTTCTGAGATACTACAAAGTTCTGTTGCAAACTCAGATGCCATTGTAAGCCAAGTTCTTAAGTCAGTTGATTTAATTAAAAATCTTAATGAACAATCAGCTGTAATAGGCTCCATTGTTTCTACAATAAGCAGCATTGCTGACCAAACTAATTTACTTGCACTCAATGCTGCTATTGAAGCTGCACGTGCTGGTGAATACGGTCGAGGTTTTGCTGTAGTAGCTGACGAAGTAAGGCAACTTGCAGCCAGTACGAGTAGTTCAACTAATGAAATAGCGACCGTTGTTAAAAATAACCAAGAGCTTACTAATGATATATCAAGGCAAATTACGTCGGTTTCAGACTCTTCAGAGCAAGGGCGAGAGCTTATTGCGAATGTATCTGAGGTTATTAAAGAGATTGAGCGAGGGGCTGATATTGTTTCTCAAACAGTCGCTGAGTTAAATACTTAATTTATTATATGACCTTTTAAATTAAACACACCTAACAACATTTTAAATTGATAAAGTGCGACAATATGTCGCGCTTTTGCTTTTGCAGTTCACACTATAATTACGCCAATTATTACTGTGGCATAAATTAACAATGGTTTATAAAAGCAAAACTAAAAAAACTTACTTACTTTCCCCTGTCGCACTTTTTATTAGCGGTGTGCTATCTCCTTTTGCATTTGCCGACGATACGTCTTTAGAAGTGATTGAAGTACAAGGACATGCTCAAAATAAGCATTTAGCACTTGGTTCGTCAGAATCGTTATTAAGTGATTTAGGTGTCGATTTTTCAGCAGCGGGCGGCGTATCTAACTTACCTATTTTAAATGGTTTAATGGGCGACAGAGTTAAAGTGTTAATTGATGGTGCAGATGTAACCGCTGCATGCGCTAATCATATGAACCCCCCACTTTCGTATATCTCGGCTAATCAAATTACGTCTTACAATGTGGTTGCAGGCGTGTCGCCAGTAAGCGCGGGCGGCGATAATATTGCCGGTGTAATAAGCGTTAATTCTATTTCACCACAGTATAGCGATAGCAATGAATTAGGTTGGCACTCAGGTTATGTGTCAGCAAAGTACAGTAGCGTTGATAACGGACGTAAACTTGGCGTTGGTGCACGTTTAGCAAGTGACACGCTTAGCCTTAATTATCAGGGTTCGTTTAGTGACGCAGATAGTTATGAAGACGGTAACGGCGATGTAGTATTAGATACATTGTATCGAGCACAAAATCATAGTTTAACCGCAGCTATGCGCGATGATAAACAGCAATTAGTTATAAAGCTAACGCATCAAAAAATCCCATATCAGGGATTTGCAAATCAGTATATGGATATGACCGATAACACCAGCTACGGTGCAATAGCTCAATACAAACGCTCCTTTGAAAACAGCGAGCTTGAAGGGCAAGTTAACTGGCATAGCGTAAAGCACGAAATGGGTTTTTTCAGTGAAGAAAAAACAGGCATGATGCCAATGAAAACCGATGCACAAGATATAAGTACGCAGCTTAAATGGCGTATTGCGCTTAATAAAAACAGCAGTATTTTACTCGCTCAAGAATATTACAATTACAGCATTGATGATTGGTGGCCAGGTATTGAAGGCTCAACCATGATGGGACCAGACGATTACGTAAATATAAATAACGGTAAACGAGAGCGCATAGCGGCATTTGCTGAATTTGAGAGCCAAATAAATACCAAGTTATTGTTAAACGCAGGCGTACGTATTGAAAGTGTTAATACCCAAGTAGGTGAGGTTCAGCCTTACAACGACGGTATGAGCATGATGAATATGGGCGATATGAGCGACATGGGGGGTATGGAAAGTATGACCATGAGCGATACGTCTACAGATAATAGCATTGCTGCACAGAACTTTAATGCTGGCGACAGAGATAAAACCGACACTATAGTTGATGCTAACTTTTTAATTAACTACCAAATAACAAATTATGATGAGCTGCAATTTGGTCTTGCCCGTAAAAACCGCGCGCCTAATTTATACGAGCGATACAGCTGGGGCGTAAGTAATATGGCAACCACCATGATTGGCTGGTATGGCGATGGTAATGGCTATATTGGTAACCCTGATTTAGACGTTGAAACAGCGCATACTTTAAGTGCTACTTATATTAAATCGGCTAAAGATGACCGTTGGCGTTTAAGCACCAATGTTTGGTATACAGATGTGAATGATTATATTGATGCTGATATTGTAAGAAGCTTCAATAGTTATGACTTGGACAACACAGCGCGTAATATTTTGCAGTTTACTAATGTAGATGCCATTTTATATGGTGCAAAAATAGATTTAACAGCCAACATTTATGAATCTAAGGATTTAGGTAACTGGCAGTTACACGCTAATGTTACTAATACGAGAGGCAAGCGCGACGATACTAACCAGCCGCTTTATCAAATTAAACCACTGCAGACCCAGCTAGGTATTAGCCAGCAAATGGGTCGGTTTGAAAACGCATTATCTTGGCAGTGGGTCGATAATAAAAGCCGTGTAGATAATAATCGTTTTGAAAACCAAACAGACAGCTACAGCTTGGTTAATTTAAGCTCTAAAGCCACATGGGATTCATTAACGCTAAGCGCAGAAGTGAGTAACGTGTTTGATGAGTACTACCAACTCCCACTAGGCGGCGTAAGTATTGCAGCACTTAAACAAGATAGCAGCAACGGGTTTGAACAACCTGCTGGGCAGGGTCGTTCATTTAATGTAAGCATTAGTTACGCGTTTTAACTAAATTAAATTTTAAAATAAAGTAAAAGCCATAACTGTGTTATGGCTTTTTTCATACGCTTTAATATGTAAGCCGTAAACTTATTTTTATGAAATATTTGTACGCAAAAAGCGTTCTATTAAGCACGCTTGTACTAATTTCACAGCGTTATTTTAAGGCAATGCAGTAAAAAGCAGTAACTTGTTCATCACCCAATGATTAGGAAGTACAGTGTTTAAGCAATTTAAAAATAAAGTGATGGGTGCGCCAACAGCTATGGCCGGTTTAGCTTTGGGTATTGCTAGTATGGGATGGACATGGGAAAACGCTTTTAATTTAAACTCCCAAGGGCAATTTTTGGGAGCGGTATTAGCTGGCGTATTAGTTTTACTTTTGGCTGCTAAGTTTTTACTACACCCTCATTTATTAAAAGCCGATTTAGCACACCCAGTTGCAGGAAGTGTGATCCCTACATTTGCAATGGCTAATCTTGTTATTTCAAACTCAGTTGGGCAATTTAACCCATTGGCTGGCGACATTATGTGGGTTTTAGCTTTTGTGTTGCATCTAACCTTTTTGGTGAGTTTTTTATACCAGCGAGCAAAAAAGTTTAATTTTGAAGATATGGCGCCTAGCTGGTTTGTGCCACCAGTGGGGATAATTATTGCAGATGTTACTTTTTCGGGAAATCCGACATTAGCGTGGTTAGCTTATAGTGCATTAGTTATTGGTATATCAACGTACGCTATAATACTGCCAATTATGTTTTATCGTTTTTTATTAGCATTAAAAAGTGACTACGAAATACAGCCAACACTCGCCATTTTAGCAGCACCAGCCAGTTTAACATTAGTGGGGTATTTTCATGTTTTAGCTAATCCGTCACTTGTTATAGTAGGGGCATTATTTATATTAGCGATAATAAAAACACTGATTGTTTATGTGTTATTTATAAAGTTATTAAGCAGACCTTTTACGCCGAGCTACGCTGCTTTTACATTTCCAATGGTTATTGGGGCAACTGCATTATTTAAAATGGCTGATTGGATGCAAAGTATAAACCTCGCAATGCCATATGTAGATACAGTTAATTACTTAGCTAAGTTTGAACTTATAGTTGCCACGGCAGTGGTATGTTATGTAAGTGGTTGGTACTTTTGCCTCTTTAAATTATCAAAGCAACAGGTAACGTAAAGCTACTCTTGGATTACCTGTGGCTCATTACTTTCTTGTTCAGCTAGTTTTTCGCGCTCAGCTTTTGATACATAAGAGGGTTTGTTGCTTTTATGTAGTTTAGCGTTAGTGCGTTTATCTTTTTTTTGAAATTTAGTGACGATTTTTTTACGACGGTTCACAATTAAATACTCCCTTAATTTTAAGTCGCGCATTATACAGTCATCCTCATAAAAGCTGCTATATAAATATTTGCCTTAAGTAATCTGCGCGTTTGGCGTAAAGAGCTATAAGTAAGTAACTCATAGCGTTATAATTACCGCTCTTAGCTATTAATTAAATGGGAATTGTTTTGAAAAAGTTAGCTTTAGCCAGTATTGCTTTATTTGCATTTGGCGCACATGCGCAGTTAAATAAAAATATTGATAGCGTTGCCGATTACGCAGTAAATACCTACCAAAATGCTCAAATACACACACTAACTAACTTAGTGGCTTTTCCGACGGTTAATAAAAGCGACATTAGCACTCCTCAAAATCCCGATTTTATTGGCTTTAAAGCACTTTTAAAAATGAAAGCCGCAGAGCTTGGTTTTGACTACCAAGATTTAGGCTACACCGTCTTAATTGGTATGGGCGAGCAAAGCGAAAAAGTAACGGTAGTAACCCACGGCGACGTGCAACCTGCTAATGCAAGTAAATGGAAACAAAGCCCTTTTATTATTGATACATCTGAACCGGGTAAATTAGTTGGTCGTGGTACTGAGGACGACAAAGGTGCAATAGCAACAGCGCTTTACGCCATGAAAGCAATTAAAGATAAAGGCATAACCCTTAATAACCGTATTGAGCTTATGATTTACCTTGCTGAGGAGTCTGATTGGGGTCCGCTTACTCAATTTATGAAAACGTATGAACAACCAAAATATGCAGTAACGATTGATGCATCATACCCTGTAGTGGTTGCCGAGAAAGGCTGGAGCTTAATTGCACCTACTTTTAATGCAACATCACCACAAACGGGTTTATATGTAAAGGATGTAACTGGCGGTGCGTTTAGAAGCCAAATTCCAGAAGACGCCAGCTTAGTGCTTCACAATGCAGACGCGGCACTTATTAATACATTAAAAGCAAAAGCTAAAACATTAAATAAAGTTGAATTTAACTTTAGTGAAAAAAGTAATGGTTTAGCAATAAGCGTTAAAGGTATGTCGGCGCATTCATCTGAGCCGGAGTCGGGTATAAATGCTATTGCTTATTTAGCTGAGTTATTTAAAGGTGTGAAGCTTGAAAATAACAGTGACGGCGAGCTAATCGACTTTGTGAATCAGTTAATTGGTTTAGACATTCACGGTAAACAATTTGGCGAAATAGCTTACAAGCACGACTTTATGGGCCCAATGACAGTGGCACCAACAGTTATTGAGCGCGATGGTAATGCGCTAACACTTGCTGTAAATGCACGTCGTCCAATGGGTAAAGACGAAGCTGTATTACAAAAGCAAATTGATGATGCACTCGCTAATTGGCAAGCTACTAACAATGTAACACTTGCTAACATAGAAACAATTATTGGCACACCTATGCTACTTGATGGCGCGCCACACGCGCAAAAGCTGCTTGATATTTTCAAGCATTTTACGGGCGACGAAAAAGCTGACTTTGTATCAATAGGTGGTGGCACTAACGCAAAGCTGTTTGATAATGCGGTATCGTTTGGCCCTTCAATGCCAGGTAAGCGCTATACAGGTCACTCCGAGCATGAATTTATGACACTTGAGCAACTTGAACTGAATTTACGTATGTACACAGCAATGATGATAGAGCTAGGTAATATGTAGTTTAAGCCTTACTTAAATTCAATAAGGTTTAATAATAGGTGTTGAGTACTAATCAGCACCTATGTCCTTAAAATTTACCTCAGGCAAGTTTTCAAAGCTTGGTTTGGCAAATAAATACCCTTGCATAAGCTCAACACCTGCGTTTTTAAGCCACTTATATTCTTCTACTGTTTCAATGCCTTCAGCTAGTGCGGTTATGTTTAAATCGCGAAACATATTTAAGCAATGAGTTACTATTAGTTGGCGTTTTTTGTCGTTGTTAATATCGCGCATGAGCGCCATATCAAGCTTGATAATATCTGTTTGAAAGTCAGCCAATAGATTTAAACCAGAATAACCTGCACCAAAGTCATCAGTGGCGGTTTTAAATCCGAGAGACTGATAGTAATCAACAATGCGTTTAATGTGTGCGGTGTCTTCAATTTTTTCAACTTCAGTAAATTCAAACGTAATATTTTGAATTGGGAAGTTATACTTTTTTGCAGCTTCTAGTGTGGTGCGTATACATCGCTCTGGTTTATAAATAGCATTAGGTAAAAAGTTAATGCTTAGCATTGATGTTATGCCCAGCTTTGCGGCTAGTTGAATGGCTTTAATACGACAAAGCTGATCAAATGCATAGCGGTTGTCTTCATTCACTTTTGAAATAATTGAATAAGCAGACTCGCCATTTAAACCTCTAACCAATGCTTCATAGCCATAAATTAGGCGAGTTTTACAGTTTATAATCGGTTGAAAAGCCATAGAAAAATCAAATTCAAGATCGTTGGCGTCAGCACAATTACTACATGTCACTTTTTCACAATCTTTTGATTTTTCGATCACTTAGTTCATCCTCTTATGTTTATTTTTAAAGTTAGTTGAGGGTAGATCCTAACAAAATCAGATTAAAGTATTAGTTTATATTTTTTAACGTAATAAGTAATTATTTATATGTGAGTAGTATGATGACTAATGTCATGCTATTTAATGACATTTGGCAGGGGTTTGTATTTCTTTTTTATATAAAAATAGATTTATACATTAACAGGAGGATAAACATGAATACATCAACAACAATATTTCAAAGTTTTAAACAGTATGCAGTTGCTTTAGTGTTTTTAGGATTAATTAATTTAATTACATCACCAACATGGGGATCGCTTTATTGTCTGAAATCTTAGGTATAAGCAGCTCTAAAAAGGTATCTTGATGATTAGTAAGCCAAGTAATAATTTACTTGGCTTTAATTTAATGTGTTCTACTTACAATAGCCTAAACCTGAATATTTAAAACGCTGATTGAAGTGTCGCATCTAGTGATATTTCGGTATTTAAGAGTTTTGAAATAGGGCAGCTCTTTTTGGTTTGCTCACATAAGGCTTGAAACTGCTCGTTTTGAATATCATCAATACGTGCTTTTACCTCAAGGGCAATATGCGTCACCGAAAAACCATCATCTACTTCATCAAGGCTTACAGTGGCTTTAGTATCAATTTTATCTGCGGTAAAGCCTGCATCACCTAATGCAAGTGAAAGCGCCATACTAAAACATGCACTATGCGCTGCACCTACTAATTCTTCAGGGTTTGAGCCTGCCTCATCTTCAAAGCGGGTATTAAAACCATATGGTTGTTTATTAAGCGCGCCACTTTGAGTTGATATGCTACCTTTGCCTGTTTTAATGTCGCCAGACCATGTTGAACTAGCCGTTTTTTTAATCGTCATCATCTTCTCCTTGCTTGAGTGTAAGCTTTTCAGGTTATCTAAGCCTTATTTACAAAATAAGCTTATATAAAGCCTTAAAAGCACTAATTACTGATGATGCTGCAAAATAGACGCCAGTTAATTATTACTCTTATTTATTACGCCTGCAGCGCTCTGAACAGAAAATAACGTTATCCCAGTCGCGCTGCCATTTTTTACGCCATGTAAAAGGTTTATTACAAATAGGACATATTTTTTGAGGTAAGTTTAGTTTTTTGTGTGCCATGCTTACTTAGCCTTGCTGTTACTTTTAGTATCCGTTTTACTTTTTGTTCAAGTAACTTTTTGAGTACCCCCAACGTGCTTTTTAAGAATCCTCCCTATGGCGCGTTTAACATCGGCTCGCTCACGGTATTGCCATAAGCGTTCGCGTGCTTCTTTTGAGGCTGCTGTTAAATCAAGCATCGGTTCGGGATAATCCTCCCCTAGCTTAAAGTCGTTAAAGAGTGCTTCCATTGGAGTTTGCTCCCAAGGCTGATGTAAATATTCAATAGGGAGTTTTTCAAGCTCGGGGCACCACTTTTTAATAAACGAACCTGTTGGGTCTTGAACTTCTGATTGTTTAATTGGGTTGTAGTGCCTAATGGTATTAATACCTGTGACCGAGGCTTGCATTTGAATTTGCGGATAGTGAATTCCGGGCTCAAAATCTAAAAAGTAATTAGCGAGCGGAAAGCTTGCTTGCTGCCAACTTATATTTAAATGATGCGTGACAAAGCTTACAAGCATGGCGCGCATTCTAAAGTTGATATAACCGGTGGCTTTTAAGCAGCGCATGCAAGCGTCAATAATGGGAATACCAGTTTGACCTTGCGCCCAGCGTTCAATATCGTTTTTAACATGTTCATCATCGCGATACGGAAATACATGGTAGCCTGGATTAAGGGCTAAAAATTCCATAGAGCACTCGCTCTCAAACTTTTGCATAAAATGGCAGTGCCAATGCAAGCGCGATACAAACGCTGCTAGTGGGCGTTTCCAGCCTCTTTTGTCAGGGTGTTTTGAATGATATTCATCAATGGCCATTTGATACACTTGCCTAAGGCTAATATTCCCCCATGCTAGATAGGGCGAAAGCCGAGAGCAGTGGGTTTGGCTTAAACTTGGGCTCGATATTCCTTTTTGATAACCTTTACCGCGCTCGGCAAAAAAGCTCTGCATTACAGTTCGCGCATGCAGTGGGCCACCTTGTTGAAAGCTGTCATGATCTTGAGTGTAAGCGCTAGGCAGCTCAGGCGCTTGATAGTTATTAAGGGTAATTGTTTTTATACTCTTCCAATTAGGAACAGCAATAGGTGCTTGCATTGTTTGCTGCCAGCGTTCGTTCCAATTATTACGATTTTTTTTGCCGCGAATTACCGCGCCTGTTTGCGACTCTTGCCAATTAATGTGGTTATGCTGGCACCATGCTTTTATTGCCTTATCGCGCTCAAAGGTGTTGTTTAAGCCTATTTCTTGATGGCTAAAAATATTAACTATTTCAAACTGCATCTTTAACGATTCAAGTAAATCGTTCATATTTAAATTAAATATATAAACACAGGCGTTAAAACGCGCTAGCTGATTATTTAACTCAACTATTGATTGATACACAAAGCGCCAGTGCCGCTCATTGTAGTGTGCATCTTCGAGCAGTAATGGCTCAAAGTTATAAAGTAACAGGGTCGGTAAGCCATTACTAAATGCATTTTTTAATGGTTGATGATCGCTAAGACGTAAATCACGTTTAAACCACACGATGTTTATTTTTTCTTTCATACTGGCAATATTAAAACCGTGGCATTATAAATAATAAGACAAAACCAATACGTATTAAATGTAAAAGAAGACTAGTGTAAAAACGATTTTGATATAGGCAACTCATGTTAAGGTGATACTAAAATGAGTCGCCAATAAAAGAAGTATTATAAATAGGGAGAATTACCGTGATACTTAAGCAATTTTGGCACTTACAGTCATGTGAGAGTACACCTATTAAAGCTTCACCAATTGCAACTACTTCCATTATCTTTTCCTAAAACTTGCGGGGGTATCGCTTTGTATAACGATACCCTCAGTTAGGGTGAAATTAAAAACGCTTACCAATAGTAAAGCTAAAGACACGAGATAAGACAACGCGCGCATTAAATATAGTTGATTGATCTGCTACCGTTTCACCTGAGTGAAACTTCCCTCTGATAAGTTTCCTGAGTTATTTAGGTTTTTAACATCGACACGAAGATTTAAGGGTACTCGCCGAGATATCATGGAATGTAGGTAGGGCATCAAAGGCTCCAAACGTTGCTACTGTTTTGGCTCCGCACTTAGTAGCAAAGTCGATAGCCTTTGAAACGTTAGTAAAGTTACTTGCCCAGTCAGTAAATTCTGTTTTATTACTCACTAGCGAAGATATTTGATATAAAAAACCACCTACAAACGCATCGCCTGCAGCTGTGGTATCCACAACATATGCCTGAGGGCAAGGATAAGTACCACTAAATGAGCTAGATGAAAAAGTAATAGGCTCGCCACCATCGGTCATTAAAACTAAAGCTACGCCACTATCTACCCAACTTCTAATGGTGGTATCAATATGCTCTATTCCATAAAGCGAGATCAGCTCATCTTTACTCGCTTTAATAACATCAACTGTTTTAGCAACATCCTCAATAACAGATTTAGCTGTGAGTGGTTCATCCCAGAAGGCTGAACGAAAGTTAATGTCAAAGCATGTAACTGAGCCTGATTCTTTAAAGTGTTTTAGCGCATGTAAGGTTGTATTTAATACTAAAGGTTTTGCAAAAGAGCCTGAACAAAAACTCACAATTTTAGGTGTTGAAAATAAAGAGGGCTCTAAATCGGTTATTTGTAAATCGTAATGTGCAGCATCTTTATCGTAAAATTCAAATGTACGTTCACCGTTTTCATCCAACGATACGAACGCGAGTGCCGTCTTCCCTTTTTTTGAAAAGCCAACATAAGATGTGTTTACATTATACATTTTGAGTGCATTTATTAAAAAGCGACCAAATTTATCATTGCCTACTTTACCAAGCAAATAACTTGAACCACCAAGCTTTGCTACGGCTACAGCAACATTAGCGGGTGCGCCTCCGGCAAACTGTGTGAAGTCTAGTTCGCTATTTGATGCCTTATTGTGCATGCAGTCATGTGAGAGTATATCTATTAAAGCTTCACCAATTGCAACTACTTCCATTATATTTTCCTAAAAATTGCGAGGGTATCGCTTTGCATGAAGATACCCTAGATTAGAGTAAAATTAAAAACGCTTACCAATAGTAAGGCTAAAGGTACGAGGTAAGACAACGCGCGCATTAAATGTAGTTGCTTGACCTGCTACCGTTTCACCTGCGCGAGGATCTCCCTCTGATAAGCCTTCTGAGTTATTTAGGTTTTTAACATCGGCACGAAGGTAATAACCGTCTTCGTTTTCAAGGGATAAACCAAGGTTTAACATGCCATACATAGGCAGTTCTGCTGTGTTGGCGTCGTCGGCATAACGTTTACCGCTCCAAGAGTAGCTACCATGAATAGCTGCCATACCCCACGAAAAATCTTCAAACTGATAGCTACTAGTTAATTGGCCAAAGTGCTTAGGCACACGTACAGGTAAGTTGCCGTTTATATCAATAGAGGCAGAGCTTCCATTAGCATCCAAGTATTGCGCCGCTGGTGTGTTTACAAATTCGGGTGATTGGTACGTTGCAGATACACCAATGCGCCAGTCTTGGGTGATTTGCAGGTTAAATTCGGCTTCTACACCTAAGGTTTCTGTGTTTCTAAAGGCTTGACGTTGCACTACTTGACCATTTTCAACAGTAGGTACATTAAAGAATAAATCATCCGCAGCGGCGAAGTAACCGGTTACAAATGCTGCGACATCACCTTCGTTATATTTAATGCCCACCTCGGCCATTACCGTTGAAGCTGGTTGTGTTTCACGTCTCTCAGAGTTATTAAATTGATTAATTTCCTCTTGACTAGTTAGGTTGGTAATCGCCATGTATTTATCTACATCAGGCATACGAAAACCATCTGCATATCGAGTGAATACCGCTAAGTCGTCGTTAAATTTGTAGTTAGCTGCAACTGTCCATGCCATTTCGTTGTATTCAACATTAAAGTTTCGGTAAGTCCCATCACCAAAGGGCAGGGTAATATTCCCATTGACGGTATCAGTATCGCTGGCAAAACTGTCAATTGTGTAATTAGCTTGGTTTTGCGCTTCCCCATCTGCTTTGAGGGTTTCGTACCTTAGGCCCAGATTAAACGACACATCTTCAAGCTCGTATTCAAAGTCAGCAAAGGGCGCCAGGGTATTTTCACTATAAACAATATCGGCAAAACCATGTGATCCAGCCTGAATACCTTTGTAAGTACCGCTGGCAATGTCAAGACCTTGTGCATCTGTAAATACAACATCTAAGCGCTGCGGCAGGGGCTCTACTGATTGCAGTGTATTAATTCGATAGTCGGTAACATGGCCATTAATATTAGAGAAGAATAAGCCAAAATTAGCATAAAGAGTCCCTTCGCCTACATCATCAAAGGTGTAGTTGAATCTGGTTTCGTTTTGAAAGTTATCGCCTTCAAAACGTCTATGCCAAAAGCCTGCGTTTATTCCGTATCCATTGGTGTTGTAGGTATTTACGTTGCTTGAATCAGCCAATACAAAGCCGTTTCCTGCATCGCGTATATCGTAACTTAGGTTACCATCAACCATGGCACCTGCAAGGACATCAGTATTTGCAGCATATATAGCTTGTGCTTTACTAGCTAACGATTCGGCGTTACCTACGTTAATGATGCCGGTAAAGGTTGTTAGCATATCGGTATAACGCATTTGATTTGAAAAGACTAAGTTTTCGTTGATTTCAATTTCGGTTGTATTGCCAAAGTAGGTCACATTAGCGTAGTTACCATCTGCAATATCCAAATCAATGTCGCCGCTTGGGGTGTTATTAAGAGTTAATAAACGCGCACCTGCTGAGTTACCGGTGGTGCCATCTCTGATATCCATCCCGCCTGGGATTGTTTTAGCATTGGTGGTTGAGCCTATTAATGGCTGAGGAATAAAAAAGAATGATCTATCGTTTTGTTTATTAAACTCAAAGCGGGTAAAGCCGCTGCCATCTTTAAAAAAGTGCTTAATATTGCCATTAAGTTCACCACCTTGGTTAGCTGTATACCCCGGATCGCGTGCGGAGTCATCCTTGCGATACCAAGCGCCAACTGCATAGGTTGTCTGATCGTCTATTGATCCGCTAACCCAACCTTGTCCACCTAGGCGGTTGTTGCTGTTGGTTTCAAAAAACACATCACCTTGGGTATCATCGGAGCCTTCACGAGAAATAAAATTAATAAACCCAGCTGGCGCGCTACCAACAAAAATTGACGAGGCACCACCACGAATAGCTTCAACGCTGCCAACAAAATTAGACAAACGGGTAAAGCGATCATTTTGAGTAAATAAAATATCTTGATTATAAAACACGGTCATACCATCACGAAGTAGTGCTGTAAACTCTGTTTGCGTTGATAACGGAAAGCCTCGTGGGGCTACGTTGTTACCGGTTTCTCCACCGGTGTCTTCGGCATGAAAACCAGGAATACTTCGCACTAATTCAGCAACACTGTGCGGAGCCAATTGCTCTAACTTTGCTTCGTTAAAGGTAGTTATTGCATTAGTTGATTCGATTTTCTCTTTTGGCCGAGATGTTCCCGTTACAATGATGCGCTCAAACCCTAAATCACTTTTTGCTTCTTGTTGCTCTTGTGACAAGACGTTAGGGGATATGGATAGACCTACAGCGACTGCAATTAGAGTCATTTTTGCTGATACTTTCATTTTTCTGTTCTCTCTTCGTTGTGTGTGTATACAAATTTGCGGTTTTATTAATCAAACATGTCAGTGTTATCAAATTTGTAAATAGAATGTAGAGAACTTAAAATAATAAATCAACTATTATTATTTATTATTTTTTGTACAGCTTTTTGATTGTTTGAGTGAATTTTTTACCTCTGATAAAAAATAAATAAGCAGCCAACGTTACCGATGGCTGCTTTTTAACTTTAAAGTATATTAGTGGTGTGAAAGGCTTGCGTGATCTTGAGAAAAGTTGATAAGTAACGGTAGGTTAGCGCAGCCTACTGATTGAGCCTTGGCGCCAATAGAGCCACTTTGTACTTCACAGCGATTAATACCGCGATGATCAGCCTGGCTCAATTTTAACTTTGTTGCCAAAACTATTTTTTCTCTGACATTGATAGGAATGGCGCCATCAATGACAATTGCCTCAAAATCAAAAATAGCTAAAGAACACAATGCCGCGTAGGCGAGGCCATCTGCAACTTGGTCTATCCACTTATCGAGTACGGGGCCTAAGTCTCCCCAATACTCTTTTGAACTCCATAGTATGTCAGTATTGTAGCCATCACCTTTGAGCATTTTTTCGAGAATATACAGTGATGATTGCATAATAAGTTGTTGGGAGGTTAGTTGTCCTTCTCTATTAAGCATAGGCCTAGGTAATGAACCTATAGCGCCGGCATTACCTTTTTTACCAGTAAATAAGGTTTCGTTTATAACAACTCCACCACCAATAAAAGTACCAATAAAAATATATAAAAAATCGCTAAAACGAGCAGGATTACCAAAGCTTAATTCAGCTGAACAAGCCGCGGTATCATCATTACATACATACACGGGAAGGTGTACAATTTGATTTATTTTTTCTTTAAAATCAAAAGACTTCCATTCATTCAATACTGTTTTTGGAGCGCCGGCTTCTTCTGTCCAGTTCCAAATTTCGTAAGGGGTTGCAACACCCACACCTAAGATACGCTTGGCTAATTCGTCACTTAAGCTCATTTTAAGTACGCTGATCCCTTTCTCTAAAAAGGTTAGCAAGCTCTGTACTGTGGGGTAAGCGCAGTTTTCGTGCAAAGTTGCGCGTATATTTCCTACTAAGTCAATCAAGGTTAAATCAAAACTGCGACGACCTACTTTTAAGCCAATTCCAAATGCACCATTTGGATTTAACGCAAATGGGATGGTTGGTTGGCCAACCTTGCCACGCTGAGGGTCTTTCCGTATTAATAACGATTCGGCTTCTAAACTATTGATAATTACTGTGACGGCCTGTGCTGAAAGCCCTGTTTTTTGTGCAATTTCAGCTTTTGGAGCACTACCGTGTTGGCGAATTAATGACATAATTCGGCGTTCATTATGAGCACGCAGGCCAGATTGGCTTCGGCCTTCTTGTAAAGAGAGTCGAGGGTTTTTAGATTTGATAATTATTCCTACCTAGTTGTTATTATCTTGAATAACCTGATTAATTGTACACCGAGTGTGTGTAATTGGCGACTATATTAGCTTTATTGCCGGGTTCATTTCTTATTATTAAATTTACGACAGAGTATAAATAAGTCACAGGAGGTCAATAAATAACTATAGTTGATTTATTGACGGAATGATATTTAACTGGTTAAATGCTTTACTTAACATTAACAACTGAGACACGGCAATGACCACACACACACACACACAAACACCTCTTGTCTCCAAGGAGATGGTGGTTCCCTTTATTTTACTTGTTCTGTGCTTTGCTGCATGGGGAGCTGCGGCAAACATGACTGATCCGCTAGTAAAAGTGTTTAGTAAAATTTTTACTATGTCGTCAGTGCAGTCTGCATTGGTACAATTTAGCTACTATGGAGCTTACTTTTGCTTAGCTATTCCGGCGGCATATATCAATAAACGCTTTTCGTATAAAACAGGTGTGTTAACCGGTTTAGGGATGGCTGCAATCGGAGCATTTTTGTTTTATCCCGCCAGCCAAGCAATGACTTATGGTTTTTTTTTAGTGGCTTTGTTTGTGTTAGCTGGAGGCTTATCTATTTTAGAGACATCAGCAAACCCTTATGTAATGGGAATGGGCACCCAACAAGGTGCAACTCGCAGGTTGAATTTGGCGCAATCATTTAACCCTGTCGGTACTAACATTGGTGTTTTTTTAGCCGCCACCCTTATTTTACCAAAGCTCAATACAGCAACCTCTGGTGAGCGCACTAATATGAATAGTGAGCAATTAACTAGCATTATAAGCGCAGAACTTGATGCAGTTATGGTGCCTTATGTTGGTATGGCTTGTGTGTTGGTTTTTATTTGGTTGGCAATTGCGTTTACTAAAACACCTAATTTTTGTAAGCAAAAAAAAGTCTCTAAGCATGTAGAATTTAGTGCAACGTTAAAGCGCTTGTTTAAAAATACCCATTACCGCTTTGGTGTTATCGCCCAGTTTTTTAATGTTGCGGCGCAAACTTGTGTATGGACATTTACCATCCAGTACGTAATGGAGGCACTCGATACAAATGAAGTTACTGGGGGAAGTATTTTACAATACAGTATGATCACCTTTTTAGTTTCTCGATTTGTAATGACCTGGCTTATGGGATTTATTCGTCCTGCCAAACTGTTAATGGCAACCTCTATTATTGCAATGCTGCTGTGTTTTTATATGGTGAAAATGCCAAATATAAGTGGCGTATGGGCGCTGGTAAGTATATCGGCTTGCTTGTCGTTAATGTTTCCAACTATTTACGCGATTTCACTACATGGGTTAGGCGATGATGCAAAACTAGGTGCTGCTGGTTTAGTAATGGCTATTTTAGGTGGAGCGATAGTTCCTGTATTCCAAGCTGTGTTTATTGATACATACAGTGTCGCGTTTTCTTATGTTGTGCCTGCGGGGTGTTTTATTATTGTTGCAGCTTATGCTGCATTTGATTTAAAAACAAAAGTCAGAGTATTCAATAATGTAGCGCCTTGCTAAATGGATTGAAAACCGAGCCTGAAGGCTCGGTTTTACTTTTTAACTTTTCTCATTTGTAAATCTTCTTTAACCCCAACCTTCATCGGATTAAGATATTAGGCATGTTGATATTCTTATTTAGTTGAAAAAATATGTTTTTAGATCTCACCGAAAATACCAACCAAAATGTTTACTCTTACTTAGTAGGCGGTATCAGCCCAAGGCCTATCGCATGGATAAGTACATTAAATAGCGAAGGTAGTGCAAATATTGCGCCTTATTCATTTTTTACTGTGGCTAGTTGCAAGCCAGCTGTTTTAAGTGTTACGCAAGTAAACCCTAGTGATAAAACGAATAAAGATACGCTTAGTAATCTAATGGCAACTAAAGAATGTGTGGTTAATATTGTCAGCCAAGAGCTAGTTGAAAAAATGAACCAAAGTTGTGCAAATTATCCTAGTGATATAAGCGAGTTTGATGCAGCTAACATTGCCCAAGCTCCAAGTAAGTTAGTTAACGCGCCAAGCGTTGCCGATTCAAAAGTACGGTTTGAATGTAAGTTACGCGAAGTTATTAGTATTTCAAATGAGCCTGGCGGTGGAACAATGATGTTGCTGGATGTAGTGGGTATTTGTATAGACGATGAAGTGATGAGTGGTGGCTATATTGACCCTGAATTATTAAATGCAGTGGGCAAAATGGGCGGCGATTACTTTAGTACAACCAAAGATAAGTTTTTGCTTAAAAGGCCACAGTTGTAATTTTAATATAGATTCTTCCTTTGTTTGTGCACATTGTTTGCACTTTTACTTGTTAACTTTGTTTTATTAAACGTTAAAGTAAAGGTTCAAGCATTGAAAACACTTCTTAAAACAAAAGCCGTTAATGCCACTAAGTTATTTGCGTTAAGCGCGCTTTGTATTGCTTTAAGCGCATGTAATAGCGATTCTACAAGTACTACAACAGACGGCGAAACGGTCAGTAATAGTGCTCCAACTGTTGACGCCGGTATTGACCAAACTGTTAATGCGGGCGATACCGTTTATTTAATTTCAACAGTTGAAGATGATGGCGAAGTATCTGTTAGCTGGTCACAAACATCAGGCACTACCGTTAGTTTATCTTCAAGTACTGCAACGTCTACTGAGTTTGTTGCACCTGAAGTTTTAACCGATGAAGCACTTGTATTTGAAATCAGTGCAGATGATGGCACAAACGATGTCGTTGTAGATACAGTTATAGTTAATGTTATTGCTTCATCAGACTCAGATACAGTTGATAATAGTGCAAAACTTACCAGCTGGTTAATTAACAACGATACAACCTCTACTTATATACAAAACAATGGCGCAGTGGTTGAAGATGTTCAATCAGTTGAGGTTGTTACTGTTTCTGAGAAAGATGCTGACGTTGAATACATGTATGTGCAAACAACTGACATTCCTAAATATGATGTAACGCTTACACAAGACCAAGTAGACGCGTTAAATAACCGCCCGCGTGCAGCTACCGATTTTTATAACGGTGTAACTTCTGCAGTAGTAGGGCAAACCATTTCGTTTGGTGAAGATATTGGCTATAACAGCAGCACTGAAAACTGTGATGACACAGGCGGTGCAGGCTATTGGCCTCCAGGACCAGGTTGCCCAACAGAACAAGCGGTTGAAGCGTATTTTCCGATAACACCTACCGATTTATCTGACACTGAAACTTGTGAAACAGGTTTAGGTACAGTTGGCTTAATGGTTAATGGCACCAGTATATTTAACTGGGGCGATGGTATGAGCTACGGTAATAATATTTGGTATACATTAGCGCCCATTGCTGAGCAATACGATGTTGATGTGTGTGGCGGACATGCTGCTAACGGTGAATATCATCACCATTTTTACACTAGTTGCTTAGCTGATTTACTTGAAGATGATGGCGATGCGCATTCACCTATTTATGGGTTTGCAGCTGATGGCTATCCACTTTATGGTCCTTATGAAAGTAACGGACAACTAGCATTAAGTGGCTGGGAAATGCGAGATTATGGTGCACCTACAAGTGAAGGGGGGTGTGGTACTGAGGGTGAGCGAAGCTGTACCTTAGTTGATCAATACGATGTTAGCCAAGGTACACAAACAAGTGATGCAGGTCCTGCTATTGGCGCACAAGTAACGACGCTCTCTGGTAATACATTAAATGCCGACGATGGTTATTATTTTGAAGATTTCTACTATGCACAAAAAACAGTAACCGGTGCTCAATTAGATGAGCATAACGGCCACGATACTAACGATGGCAAGGGTTATCACTACCATATAACACTAACGCTAGACAGCGATGGTAAATTACAGCCTTCTTTCCCTTATCAAATAGGGCCTCGTTTTAAAGGTCAATTAGCCGATAATTCAATTGGTCGCTGTGATACGGGCGAAACAATGGGTCCACCACCAGGAATGTAAGGAGTAACTATGCGTTATTTTAAATACGCATTGATCCTAACAACTGCTGCGCTATTGAGCTTCAAGCTCTTTGCGCAGCAGGAAATGATGGATCATAGCCATATGCCTATAGCTGTGCCAAATGATACGCCAATCCCGGCATTAAGCCTTAAGTTATTAAAAGATAGTATGTCGGGTTATAACTTAATTTTAGATACACAGCGTTATGATTTGTCTGTGCCGCCAGAGGGCACGATGAACATGCAACAAATGATGGTTGCGACAACAAACCAAGACACCGGTTTTTTACAAGGTCATGCTCATTTATACATTAATGGGGTTAAAATACAGCGAATTTACGGACAAGCGTTGCATTTACCTGCTAACTTATTTAAAACGGGTATAAATACCGTATCGGTTACTTTAAATAATCATGGTCATATGTATTGGACCGCTCAAGGTAAAAAAATAGTTGCTACGCTGTATGTTAACGACCAAACCAAAGAGTTTATAACATACCGATTTGAAAGCTTTCCTAGCAAGGTTGAAAACACGCATTAATGAAAATTCATAATAAACTTTTTTTAATACTATTTAGTTTTACCTTTAGTGTTATTGCAGGGCTGGTGGTTCTTATACAATGGAGTATAGGGCAAGGCGTAATTGATTTTGTTAATGCAAAAGAAGTAAAAGCGCTTGAACCACTTGTTGTGCAACTTGCAAAGCAATACGAACAAACACCCTCATGGGAACGAGTTGTTGGCGATAGCGAAAACTTTAGAAAACGTGTTGAATCGCAATTAGAAAATAGCCAGTTTTTGCCTAGGCCACAAGAAGGCTCAGGTCCGCGTGGGCGAATGATGCGACGACCGCCGCCAGATCATATTCGTTTAGAGGAAGATCGCCGCCCACCGCCAGAAAATATTGCTCACTACGCTTTGCTTGACGAAAATAAACAGCGAGTAGTGGGTAGATACCTCAGCGATTTAAAATATATAACAACCCCAATTATTGTTAACGATAAAATAGTGGGTTACTTAGCAGTTTCTAAAAGAGATAGCTTGGTTGATGGCTATGAGCTTGATTTTTTACAGCAGCAAACTAACTACTTATGGTTTATTGCTTTAGCTGCGGTATTGCTAACATTAATGGTTACTTTTTTATTGTCTCGTCACCTAGTAAGCCCTGTAAAGCAAATTGCTAACGGTATGCATCGTTTAACGCAAGGTAATTACGAGACCAAACTCACGCTTGAGCGAAAAGACGAGCTAGGACAGTTGAGCGAAGATTTTAATACGCTTGCATTTACACTCGCTAAAGATGAGCAAGTACGTAAGCGTTGGCTTGCTAATATTTCTCATGAGCTTAGGACGCCAATGAGTATTTTACTCGGTGAACTTGAAGCTATGCTACTTGGTATACGAGAACCGAACGCAAAAAATATAAGTTCGGCTAACGATGAAGCTTTGCATTTAAAACGCTTAATAGACGACTTGCATATGCTCAATAGCGCAGAGTTAGGAGGTATGCACTACACAATGCAACCTACTGATATGGCATTATTATTAAATACTATTGAGCAAAAATATCAGGTTTTGCTTGAACAACATAATATAAAAATATACTTGCTAAATAGCGCTAAACACATAACTGTACAAGCAGATAAAACACGCCTTTTGCAGCTACTCGATAATATTTTAATGAACGCCGTGCACTATGCACAATGTACAACTATTTCATTAACAGCTAAAAATATAAGTATTGAAGGGCAAACTTATTTAGAGCTTATAATTGAAGATAATGGTGTAGGTGTAGAGCAGTCGCATTTATCGCATTTGTTTGAGTATTTATATCGAGTAGATAGTTCGCGTAATCGCCAAGAGGGCGGTTCGGGCTTAGGTTTATCTATTTGCCAGCATATAGTTAAAGGTCATAAAGGTGAAATAGCTGCAGAAAAAGCCAGCTTAGGCGGCCTTGCTATTATTATTAGATTGCCAACTATTTAATTTATAAAAATAAAGTTGAGGTTACTTACAGAGATGCCTATGAGTGAACAAATACTGATTGTGGAAGATGAAGTAAAGCTAGCTAACTTAATGAGTGACTTTTTAAGTAGCCATCACTTTATTACACATCAAATACATCACGGGGATGAAGTATTACCTTGGCTTGAAATTAACAGGCCGAGTGTAATCTTGCTAGACATAATGTTACCAGGCCAAAGTGGTATTGAACTGTGTAAAGCAATTAGGCGCTTTTCAAACGTGCCTATTATTATGGTATCGGCAAAAGTAGAAGAAATAGATAGGCTGCTTGGGCTGGAATTAGGTGCAGATGATTATATTTGTAAGCCGTTTAGTTATGCTGAGCTGGTGGCACGCGTAAAAGCTATTTTAAGGCGATTAAATAACGCAAGTGACGTTACAGAGTCAACAATGAAGCTTGACGAAAGCAGCTACAGCGTAAAATTTAAATCAAACAGTATAGAATTGACGAACTTTGAATTTCAACTATTTAAACCTTTGTTTAACAACCCAAATCGTATTTATTCGCGCGATAGCTTAATGGACACTATGTACGCCGATCAGCGTATTGTGAGCCATCGTACTATTGATAGCCATATTAAAAAGTTGCGTAAAAAACTAGATGAAGTGACACAAACTGAAAGTGTTATCCAGTCTGTTTATGGGGTTGGCTACCGGTTTGTGCATCCACAGTAAGGTGAAATGAGCTATGACGATGAGTTACTCATCGTCGTCAGCATTTTTAATTCGCTCTAAACGGTCAAACTCTTCGTATTCGGCAGCTTGAATTTCATCAAGAATAGAATCTACATCAGCAAGTTCGTCGCTGTCTTCAAATTCACCTGTAAGCGTTGAATTAGGCGTTAAATTGGCCTCTTCAAATAGTGCCCACATTTCTTTAGCGTATTGAGTTTTTAGTATGCTTGGCGCAAATTCACCATAGTAGCGGCGTATGTTATTTACATCGCGTGCAAACATAGCTTGTGCACTGTTATTTGCTGAAGCGTTAACGGCTTGCGGTAAATCTATAATTACAGGGCCGTTATTATCTACAAGTACATTAAACTCAGATAAATCACCGTGTATTATACCAGCGCAAAGCATAAGCTTAATGTAATGTATCATGAGTTTATACTGCTCAATCGCTTGCTCTTCACTAAAAACGACATGTCCTAGTTGAGGGGCTACGTTACCATCTTCATCAGAGACGAGCTCCATAAGCAGCACGCCATCAATACAAAAGTAAGTATCAGGAACGCGTACACCCACGCTAGCTAAACGAGATAACGCATCAACTTCGGCATTTTGCCAAATTTCTTCTTCTAATTGGCGGCCATAGCTAGAGCGTTTACCCATAGCACGCGCTTGGCGTCCACCACGTACTTTTCGGCCTTCTTGATATTGTGCCGCCTTTTTAAAACTACGTTTAACCGCATCTTTATACACTTTCGCACAGCGAATATGTTCACCACAACGCACAATAAATACATCGGCTTCTTTACCGCTCATTAGTCGGCTTATTACTTCGTCAATAAGGCCATCATCAACAAGAGGTTGTAGGCGTTTAGGTATTTTCACAGATTGCCTGCTAAGTAGGGTTGGTTATTAATCATTATTTATGAAAGTGCTCTGTATTTGTTTGTTTAATTGGCTCAAGCAGTATATCAGCTTTGAGAATTAAGGGCAGTAACACTACTGCCAGAGAGTAATTAATCGTATTATTTTATTAGCTTATATATTGATTGCAAAGCAATCAACCAGAACTTTTTTTGAATCATCAGTTTTTATTAAAAATAATTTATTACTTCCTCATTATTTGCACATTGTTTGCGTTTTTAAAGCGTAAGCTTAGTTTAATTCTTAAATACGAGGTTATTACTATGAAGCATTTTTCAACTCTTGCCACTGTGGCAATATTATCTATTGCTTTTTCAGCTAATGTAGCTGCTCGAGGCGGTGACAATCCTCCTGAAAAACCTGACTTTTCAACTATTGATACTGATGGTGATGGCGTAATTAGCTTTGAAGAGTTTAGTGCTAAAAAACCGCCGCACGGTGATGCACAAACAATTTTTGATTCTATAGATGCCGATGGTAATGGCGAAATTACTGAACAAGAGCTTAGCGATCATAAACCACCTCGCCGTGAACGTTGAAAGGATACTAAAATGATTAATAATATTGGCAGCAGCTCTGCGAGTTTTATGCCGCAACAAAGTAGTCAAGCTGCAAAATTAACAACAGAGCAAAGCGATTTTGTTAAAGAAACGCTTGCACAGTTTGATGCAGAAAACTTAACTAGCGACGATGCGCAAAGTATTCAAGCTGCATTTAAAGAACAAGGTATTGAACCAACAAAAGAGCTTGCTGATTTAATGGGCGAACTCGAGTTTGATGCTAAAAGCATTGGTGATGCAGGAAGAGCTGAAGGTCAAAGACCGCCGCCACCGCCACAAAACTCATTAGAATCAGTCGATACAGACGAGGTAGTGAGCTACTTAGATGAGCTCTTAACTGAGTATTCAAACCAGTTGTCTGATGAAGATAAAGAATCAATCCTTGCATCAGTGCAAGAGAAATTTGGTTTAAGTGAAGGCGACTCGCTGCTAAATGTAACTGCTTAGGTGTTATAACTTAGAGTAAAGCTGACTGTTACTCGAAAGTCTTAAGTCCAAAGCCCAACGGTTAACTCTGTTGGGCTTTTTTATTGGCTTAATTTAACCGTGTTTCTATTTTGCTGGTGCCATCTTCTTCGGTAAATTTAAATACAAAATCTTTTTTACCGTCTTGGTTTATATCTACCAGAAGAATATCTTTATTATTTTTAGGCAGCGTTAGCTTTAATTTTTTGCATTTATCATTTAGCAGTGAGTCTTGCTCTCCATAATAAATATACAGCGTTTTTTTACTGTATTTGTATACCGCATCAATATAGCTGTCGCCGTTAATGTCACCTAAATAGAGAGCCGGTTCTGATTCATCCCCACTTCCATTTCTAAATCAAGTTCAATACTCGATTTATTGGCAAATGAGCCGTCGGGTTGCTGCTTATAAAGATTCATTTCTAAATCTACATCAGTACTGCCACCGCCTAATGCCATAGATGCGATAGTACCTAAGCCAATATCTAAGTCCATTTTTTGTAAATCAATTAAGCCATCATTATTAAAGTCAGTTTTGAGCAATAACTCACTAGGGCCCTGTGTTTCAAATAAGGTAATGGGCGTATTAGTAAAACCTTTAGCACTCCCTAGGTACAAAGTATGTGCTATTTTTATATCTAACGAATCCATACCTTGTGTAGGCTTAAACTGTCTGGTTGTAAAATCTAGAAATCCGTCGTTATTAATATCAATAATTTGCTTTATTTTGCGAGTCTCGCCATTGCTTAGCTCGCCTAGCTCAATGTTAAAATCAATTGAGGTAAGCTTTTGCTCTAAGCCCTCTGAATTAGCAAGTAGTACATCTGCTCCAAAGTCATTTGAAAAAACCAGGTCGTTTAATCCGTCGTGGTTAAAATCGATAACCACAGGTTTATTGTTAATATTAACTTCTAAAGAAAGCCCTTTTCCTGAAAAGCGGCCTTCATACTTAGGCGTTTGTTTAAATTTGTTAGGCTTAAAGCTGCCATCTTTATTTTGAATGTATAAAGTACTGCTTGCTAACCCGGGGATAAAAATATCGCTTAGACCATCGTTGTTAGCATCGAAAACAAAGTCTACTTTTTCAAATTTATCTATTTTTAATTGATTAAGAACCGACTCATAATTAAACAACAATGTTGGTTTACCTGCTTGGGCTTTATATACGCCATCACTTGTTAGTACGAGTGCTTGTTTATCGGTGATGTTAGCAAGTGTTGCAACATCAAACCCGATGGCGTTTTTTGGTAAAGCAAGTTCACTACTAAGTGATGTAAGTAAATTGATGGCTTCTAATTGTTTTGATTCTTTATTATATGCAAATAAAATCTCTGAATCGGTTGATACTAATTCATCCGTTGTTTTTATTGCCATTGTTTGAGCTATAACGCTTATGGGGGTAAGTAAAGTGATGAGTGAATAGCAAAGTGGTTTTATCATGCAAATTCCTTTTTTATATTTAGTTGTATCGTTAAAGTTTTTATTATTTAAGCAGCGTCAGCGCATAATTTTGCCTACTATCCAGCGCTGGGGCTTTTTCGTTTAAACGTAATATACATATGTAAGTTGGATTATATTTAGCCTACGCTAATTACTATTTACTGGGTGTAAGCAATTGTAAGATTATGTTTTAGGAAGGGGCTGTTGACCTTTAAGGATTGAAATTTGTTCAATCTAAGGACGATTTAATCGCGGCGCGAGGTTTGTAACCTAGTAACAAAGAGTCTATCTCCCTAGGCAGAACCTTTGGGCAGCGCATGTTTGGCATTAATACTACGTTATCAACTATGTATGGTTAATAACCACACTTCATAGGCTCTGCCTTGCTTAAATACCAGACAGTCTACTGCAAATTCAACCTCAAAAAATAAACAGGCCCTAATAAGAAAGGTTGCGCATAACTCATATGGTAGCTAAGCGCTTTTAGAGGTGTTTGCTATTAACTACATTGCTTATTTTGCTCATTTAAATAAGCATCTACAAAACCTACTTCCATCGGTTTTGAAAAGTAATAACCTTGTAGGTGAGATACACCAATTTTAGTGAGTGTGTTTGCTTGCTCAATAGTTTCAACGCCTTCTGCAACAACAGTAAAATCTAAAGTAGAGGCCATTTGTACAATTGCATGAATAATACTTAACCCTCTTTTATCCATATTTTGAATAAAGCTTCTGTCTATTTTTACTATATCTACACCAATATCAAGCATGCTTGATAGTGATGAGTAGCCTGTACCAAAATCATCAATTGAAATACAAAAGCCTTGTTTTTGTAGTGCTTTAACGGCTGTCAAAAATGTGAGTTTATCCTCGGCAAATACTGACTCAGTAATTTCTATGTGTAGGTTTTTAGGTTCTACCTGGTGGCGATTTACTATTTTTAATACTTTAGATACAAAATCAGGATCTTGTAGCTGAATAACCGATACGTTTACGCTTATAGCAATTTGTGGTTGTAAGTGACTTAATTTTGTTGCTTGTATACATGCCTGTTCTATTACCCAAATACCTAACTCGGTTATTAAACCGTATTGCTCGGCAATAGCTATAAATTCATCAGGGAAAATATTTTCACCATCTAGTTGCCAGCGTAATAATGATTCAAAAGAGGTTACTTTTGAGGTTTTGCTATCAACAATTGGTTGAAATACTAGCCTTAAACTATTTTCTTCTATGGCACTGGCTAAGCGTTGACTCAAAAGATACTCTCTTTCTTGTATTAATTTGAGTGAATCGTTATAAATATTGATATTACCTTTCGCCATGCGTTTTTGGTGATACATTGCAGTATCAGCAGAGCGAATTAAAGTATTAAAATCACTCCCGTGCTCAGGATACATGGCAATACCAATAGTTGCAGATACCCATTTTTGATATTTATATGTTTCATGCTCGGCACCAATGCTTTGAAGTACTCTATCTGCAAACTCGATAAGCTCAGCTTGTTTTTGATACGTTGCTAAAATTAAAAACTCATCCCCGCCCCATCGGCATTTAAATAGCTGTTGATTGCATACATTACTAATTCTTCGTGCTATTTCTTTTAATACTTTATCGCCTACTTTATGACCCAACGAATCATTTATTTGTTTAAACCCATCTAAATCTACGAATAATAAAGCAAAGGGTTCTTGAGGGTTGTCTGCTAGTTGTCTGTTTGCATTTTTTAAAAATGCGGTTCGGTTTAATAGATTTGTAAGTGGATCGGTATTCGATAAACGGTAGATTTCTTCTGTGCGTTGCTCAACCTTGTTTTCCATTTCATTAAGCAGCTCTCTGTTTTGGTTTTTGAGCTTGATTGCGCTGTGTGTAAATGTGGCTGATTTGTACGATGAAGCCACCATAATAGCAGTAAATGCTAGGCCTAAAATACCGAGGACAGAGTTGTAGTTTTCGTTAGAAAAGGTTAATAAAAAAGAGTAGGGCGCCAGTAAAATAATGCTATAGAGTACAGCGGTTACTCGACTTCCTGAAAGCAGATTTGCAGAGCCTCCTGCAAAGGCAGATAAAATAGCAATCGTGGTTGTCGTCTCTATTGCTGATGAGGTGCTATGAAACCAAAGTGCATACCCACACCACGATAGCGCAGTTAAAATACACCCCGTTGAAAATCTTTTTGAGTATGTGTCAGCATTAAATAGCGGGCTATCCTTTTTGGTTTTATAAAACCATATTACATCAATAGCGCGAGCTGCTAATAAGACAACCATAATGCTTAGCCAAATACTTTTTTCGTAGGATATTTTCTGGTTATTTAAATCAAAAGCAAACACTAATATAAAACTGACTACAGTCGATATGGCAATACCAGAGATGGCATTAGAGTATAAAATTTTAACGGTTTCTCTGCGTTCTTCACTATTTAGATTTTTATATGGCACTAAGTAAAACCTTATACAAAAGTCACTCCAACTAGCGATGGAGAAACGTTCAAGAAATACAGCAAATATTTCAGATGAACAAAAGCGTATTAAACATCGATTAGCTAGGCTCTAATCCTGAGTATAAGAATAAATATAGTTTATGAAAGCAAAAAAAAAAGTTAGCACAGTAAAAAGGCTCATAATAAATAATCATTTTGAGCCTTAAAATTATCAAGCAGGTTAAAGTCTTAAGAACTTTACTCGCTGTTCTATAGATTTAACCTTCGAAATCGCTATCGTTATGGCGCTCTGCCATTTGCTCTTCTTCAGGGCCCCATGTGCGATTTACGCGGCGGCCGCGCTTTACAGCAGGGCGATCAGCAACTTGTTTTGCCCAACGAACAACATGAGTGTATGAGGCAACATCTAAAAATTCAGCTGCGTCATATAAGTCGCCTAAAACAAGCGAGCCATACCAGGGCCAAATTGCAATATCGGCAATTGAGTATTCATCACCCGCCATGTATTCATTTTCGCTTAAATGACGATTTAACACGTCAAGTTGGCGTTTAGTTTCCATAGTAAAACGATCAATAGGGTATTGCATTTTACTTGGTGCGTAACTATAAAAGTGACCAAACCCACCACCTAAGTATGGCGCTGAGCCCATTTGCCAAAATAGCCAGTTACGACACTCTGTTTTAGCTTTTAAATCCTTAGGGATGAGTACATCAAATTTTTCAGCCAAATACTGTAAAATAGAACCTGATTCAAAGATGCGAGTAGGTGGTGTGGTTGAATGATCCATTAGCGCTGGGATTTTTGAGTTTGGATTAATATCAACAAAGTCAGATCCAAACTGATCGCCATCACCTATGTTTATTAAATATGCGTCATAGTCTGCATCGGTGCAACCAAGCTGTAAAAGCTCTTCAAACATGATTGTAGCTTTTTGGCCATTTGGCGTAGCAAGAGAATAAAGCTGAAATGCGTGCTCGCCAATAGGTAGAGTTTTGTCATGAGTCGCGCCTGCAATTGGGCGGTTAATGCTGGCAAATTTACCGCCACTTTCACTTTCCCACGTCCATACTTTCGGTGGCGTGTATTCGTTTTGATCACTCATAAATAACCTCAATGTTAAATGGAAATGTTTAATACTTACTCATAAATGTGGCCATAAAAAATTAATTAAAGGCCCTAAATATTTAATTTACCGACCTTTTAATTTATCGGCTTTTGCTAATCTATAACCTAAAAACAACCCGCTTAGCGCTCCAAATAAATGGCTTTCAAACGATACATGATAGCGCTGAGGTAAAACACCCCATATAAAACCGCTATAAAGTATAGCCACTACAACTGCAATTATAATTGATTTTAATGAGCGTCTTACTAAGCCGTAGCATAGAATAAAGCCCCATAAACCATATATAACACCGCTTAAACCAACATGTATGTTACTGCGCCCAAATGCCCAAACTAAAAGTCCACCGACTAGAGCGGTAAAAATAAATACGTTATAAAAACGTTTTACGCTGTACTGGCAAATTAGCCAACTTAATACTACAAATGGGATCATATTACTGGCAAAGTGCCACCAGCTACCATGTAAAAAAGGTGCGCATAGTATGCCAATTAATCCTTGGATACTGCGTGGATATATGCCTAAACCATTAAGATTTATGCCAGGTAGACTATTGATCACTTGTAGTACGGAGCAAATAACAACAATACTAAATATTGCGAAACGGGTACTAGTTAGTAATGACAGTGTGGTTGGCTTGGTTGCCATATAATCGCCCTAATTGACTTTAAGAGTTGCCAGTATAGGAATTGTATTTGCTAATGAAAAGCAATTAAAAAAGCACAGCATAAAATGCTGTGCTTAATTTTAATTATTACTCACTATTAACCTAATTTAGTTAATAGTTTTTTTGCAGCTAGTTCAGAGCTTGCTGGGTTTTGGCCGGTAATTACTAAACCGTCTTCTAGCGCTAATACACCCCAGTCGTCAGTTTTTTGATAATCACCACCTTTTTTAATTAGCTCGTCTTCAACTAAAAATGGCACGATATCGGTAAGTTGCACTGCAGCTTCTTCAGAGTTAGTAAAACCAGTTACTTTTTTACCCGCTACTAATGCATTGCCATCCGCATCTTTAACATTTAAAAATGCAGCACTTGCATGGCATACCGCAGCAACAGGTTTTTGCTCTTTTACAAAGCTTTCGATAAGTGAAATTGAATCTGTGTTGTCAACCAAGTCCCATAATGGACCGTGACCGCCTGGGTAAAATACAGCGTCAAAATCGCTAGATTTAACCTCACTCAACACTTTAGTGTTTGCCATTAATGTTTGCGCCGCGCTGTCTGCGTCGTAACGTTTTGTTGCATCTGTTTGAAAATCGGCAAGTGTACTTGTCGGATCAATGGGTGGTTGGCCGCCAGCTGGAGACGCTAATGTTACTTCAACGCCTGCATCAACAAATGCGTAATAAGGGGCTGCAAATTCTTCTACCCAAAAACCTGTTTTTTCGCCAGTGTTACCAAGTTCTGCGTGAGATGTAAGAACCATAAGTATTTTTTTAGACATTGAATATATTCCTTCTGATGATTTGAATTAGTTTATCTTGCTTACCAATTACTATATGCACTAACACTGCTTTAAACAACGATGATAAATTTAACTTTATTGATTTAATTATTGATACAATAAAAAGGTTGAATTTAAAACACACTACGGAGCATTTATGAAAGTGTCGTTTGAGCAGTTAAAGAGCATGGTTGTATTTGCACAAATTGTAGAGCAGGGCAGCTTAACCGCTGCTGCCAAACAGCTAGGGCTTACGCGAGCAGTTGCAAGTTATCATTTAAAAAAATTAGAAACGCAGCTTGAAGTTACTTTATTAAATCGCTCAACCCGTACCATGGCGCTCACTGAAGCAGGCATTGCTTATTATGAGCGTTGTAGAATAATTACCGAACAAGCTAATGCGGCTAATCAGCAAATAGAAAATATAAAGAGCGAGCCACAAGGTTTACTTAAAATTAGTTGCCCAGTAAATGTGGGAATGCAGTTAATTGTGCCTGCAATAAATACGTTTAAGCGCCAATACCCTAAAATTCAAATAGACTTACAGCTTACTGACGATGTGGTTGATATTATTAAAAATGGGTTTGATTTTGCAATTAGGGGCGTGGCACTGAGTGACTCCAACTTGCAGGCAACCAAGCTGACTACAATGAGCACTTGTATTTGTGGCGCGCCTGAATACTTTGCACATTTTGGTAAACCTAAAACGCCTTTAGAGCTAGCAGAGCACCAATGGGTCGTTTATCAATTGGGCAGTAAAACATTAACACTTCAAAAAGATGGCAAAAAACACGATATTACAATGCAAGGCGCCTTAAGCACCAATAATGCCGCTGCTCGTACTGCTTTTGTTGAAGCAGGGCATGGCATTGGGCGTATTCCGCTTTACGATGCGTGGCCAAAAGTGCAAGCTGGACTGCTTGAAATAATATTAGATGATTATAAAAGCAAAGATATTGAGCTTTACGGGGTATTTCCGCCAGGGGCTGCGGGCTCTAAAAAGCTACGATTGTTTATTGATTACTTAAAAGCATACTTTGTAAAACAGCATACCGCTTTAGGTATGCTGAAAAGTACTTAATGAGTAGTTTTTACAGCATTTATAAAGTTCGGGTAAATAATGCCACCGCTTGTTGATACATATTTATCGCAAGGGCTGCATCGTATCGCTCACCTTCATCACGCATAAAGGCATGCTGTGCGTTAACTTCCTGCCACTGGTAATTGATGCCTGTGCTTACGCATTGCTGGTATATTTTAGCGCGGCCTTCTTTTGGCACATGCGGGTCTTGTTTGCCCCATATAAAGTGAATTTCGCCTTGTATATCAGCCATACGCTCGAATGAGTTATTTCCAGGTTGCGCAGGTAATGTATTGCTGTGAATATCAGTTGCGTATAAACAAAAAGCCGCATTAATTTCAGGATTTAGTGCCGCTCTGTAAGCTAAGTGACCGCCAATACATACGCCCATTGCGCCGACGGAGCCTGTGCAATAGCTTTGTAATCTAATGAAGTCGATCATAGTTTGTGTGTCACTGTCGTGGTGCTCAAGTGGCTTTGCCCACTTGTCGGCATTGCCTTTGTCTTTACCTGTATCATCATAAGCAAGCACAGTGCCTATAGGGTTTAACTCATGAAACACTTCAGGCACTAACACTACAAAGCCATGGCTTGCTAAAATAGCTGCGCTGCGTGCGATGGGGGCAGTTTGCTGAAATATTTCAGAATAAAAAATGATAGCAGGGAACTGTCCTTGCGCTTGAGGGCGATATACAGTTGTTCGCATTAAACCTGTCGGTGTTGGCAAGTCAGCATTATGTTGTTGGATGATCATAAAAGCGCTCAGTTAAAAAGGTTTAGACTCTTTCTTTATGGTAACTGAGCGCAGCAGAATAAACGACCGCTGAAATGGTTTTTTAAATGCTGGCAGGCATTTTATTACAACTGGCGTAGTAACTTACCGTAGCCGGCCAATCTGAAAAAATACCCATTACCCCCACGTCCTTTGCGAGTACGTCGACTACTGTCATCATGTCGCCATCGTTATCTATAACATCAGCAATTGATTGATAGTAATAACCTCCACCTTCATTAAGCGGGCCCGAGCGCTCAAGGCTCCATGCAATAAGCTTTAAACCTGCTGCTTTTGCGTCAATAGCGTATTGCGATGGCACAATATTACTTTCGTTATCTATTGTTAGCATCATCCAAATTGGAGGAGCTAAAATTTTCACCCCATCAGCCACTAACTCATCCATACCCGGTTGCCATGTTTGTGGGTTACTTGGATCAAATCCGGCTTCACTGTCACGTCCATCTAGGTAAACGCTTTTATCTGCAAAGTCAGGGTTATTGTTAATCCAGTATTTTACGTCTTCAAGGTTAAATGATTGCGGATAAACTTTTGAGGCTGGCACACCCATTTGCGTGTACTCGTCTAGCATTTTTTGCGCATATTGTTCTTGTGTCATTCCATCAAATGGCATACTTACTTGTGGCGATTTTAGCTCTGGTGTCATTTTTACACCTAGCTCATTAAACAGTGCAATGCTTTGTTTATGGGTCATCAATGTGCCGTTGGTGGCATATAAATCAGTGCGCCAACTTGGTGTGCCATCCATGTAATCGGCTACGGTCGTTGCATCAGTGTTTGCACCATCCATTTTACCTTCAAGGGTTAAAAACTCCGCTAAGCTTATATCGCTGGTACAACATTTTGCAGAAGCGGCAATACCATTAGCAGGGTTGGCTGGTGTAAATGGCACACTGCATTTAGCTGCAAGTTCAGGAATGGCTAAAATATTAGTTGTGGTATGCAAATCGCATTGAGAGTGGCGACAAACAAGCTCTTTGTCGTTTGTAAATGTAACATCGCATTCAACAATGCCAGCGCCCATTCTAGCTGCAGCAATGTAGGCTTCTTTAGTGTGTTCTGGGTATTGCATTGATGCACCGCGATGACCAATAGAAAAATCGGTGCGGTAAAAAGGACCTTCGCTGCATGACTCTAATTTTGTTTTTAGTGTGCTTTGAGCCATATCGTTAATTAAATAGTCAGGGCGAGTCCCTAGCTGAATATTTACTCCTTCAGCAACCTCTACAACAATGGGCGTAGGTACTTCAACAATTTCCACTTCGGTGTTGGTAACAACCACTTCTTTTTCTACTATTTCTACATCGTCGTCGCAGCCAGCAAGTGTGGCTAACAATATACAGCCTGTAAGTAAGGTAATACGTTTCATTGTTTATCCTTAAAAAGTAAAATTTGTACTACCTTAATGATTATTAATGACAATTTAGCTACAAGTTTATTAATTTACTTTTTATTAAGCATTTGATTCACTAATAATGCACCTAACATTATAGCTGCACCAATACTTAACCTAACTATGTCAGCATCTCTGTTCCAAATAAGCACGTTAACAATAATCCCTGCTGGGATAAGTAAGTTATTCATGACTGCCAGAGCTCCAACGTTGACGAGTGTTGCGCCTTTATTCCACATAAAGTAACCAAGGCCTGATGCAACAACCCCTAAATAAATCAGTATGCCCCACTGAGTAGAAGTGGTTGGTAATTTGTTTGAATTACCAAATAATGCATAACAAATTGTGGCAATAATAAGTGCGCCTATAAAAAACCATCCAAATACGGTTTTATCATCAAGCTTATTGTTCATCATTAAGCGTTTATAGGTTACTTGGCCTACAGCAAAACTTATGTTCGCACCTTGAACTAATAATAAGCCAATTATGAAATTGCTATTTAGATTTTCGTAACGAATGGTAATTGCACCAATTACAGCAATAAGTGCGACTATAAAAAAGCGTGGGTTAAAATGTTTGTTCAATGCATCATTTAGCAAGGTAATGTACAAAGGAGTCATTACTGTAAATAGCAGTACTTCGGGGACGCTTAAAAATAAAAAGGAGTGGTAGTAAAAGCTATACATAACACCAAGTTGTATAGCGCCAATCAGCATGAGCTTTAAGGCTAAAGGTTTAGGTGTTTGTTTAAACTTTAAAAAGGGTAAAAATACGAGGGTTGCTAGTGCTATGCGAATTAACACACTAAACCATGCGTCAACCTGACCTGCTAAATACACGCCAATTAAACTAAATGAAAATGCCCAAAGTAAAGTTACTGCAAATAAGTACCGCATAGCCGTCGTCTCTAAATAATTAATGGCAGCAGTTTATCTGTTATAAATTAATGTATAAACAATAAAAGCCCGCAAGCGGGCTTTTATAAAGCAATAATTAATAAACTAAGTTATTAATTATTCAACTAAACCACGGCGCTTAAGTAGTGCGTCGGTAGTTGGTTTTTGACCTCTAAACTCAATGTAGCTTTGCATTAAGTCGCGGCTGTTACCTTTTGATAGGATTTCTTTACGGAACTTATCACCGTTTTTACGTGTTAAGCCGCCGTTGTTTTCCATATGTGCAAAGGCGTCTGCTGCAAACACTTCAGTCCATAGGTACGCGTAGTAACCCGCTGAATAACCACCTGCAAATGTGTGGCTAAAGAAGTTTGATTTGTAACGTGGTGGAACAGGGTAGTAAGCAATACCGTGTTTTTCTAGCGCGTCTTGCTCAAACTTTTGAACGTCAGTAATTTTCTTATCAGAACCAAATGAATGCCATTCCATATCAAGTAGTGCTGCTGCTAAATACTCAGTAGTGCCGTAACCTTGGTTGAATTTTTGCGATTCAAGTACTTTATCAAGTAAAGCTTGTGGAATTGGCTCACCTGTTTTGTAATGTTTCGCATAGTTTGCAAGTACTGTTGGTTCAATCATCCAATCTTCATTTGCTTGTGACGGAAATTCAACAAAGTCACGCGCCGTTGCAGTACCCGCTAGGCTTGGGTATTTAACATCTGAGAATAAACCGTGAGCAGCATGACCAAATTCATGGAACATAGTAGACACTTCATCAAATGTCATTAGCGTAGGCTCGCCTGCAGCAGGTTTTGGAATGTTCTGCGCATTGTAAATAACAGGTTTGGTGCCTTTTAAGCCGCTTTCGCTAACGTATGCACTCATCCATGCGCCGCCACGTTTGCCTTCACGTGCATATGGGTCTAAGTAAAATAAACCAATAGCGCTGCCATCAGCGTTAAATACTTCGTATACGGTTACATCTTCATGATAAACAGGAAGATCTTTACGTTCTTTAAACGTAATACCGTACAGTTTGTTCATTGCAAAGAATAAGCCATCGTGAATAACCGATTGCATTTCAAAGTATGGTTTAACAAGTGCTGGGTCTAAGTTGTACTTTTCTGCACGTACTTTTTCAGCATAAAAAGTCCAATCCCACGGTTTAAGCTCAAAGCTCTCGCCTGAATCGTTAATCACTTTTTGAATTGCTGCAGCTTCAATTTTAGCTTTTTCAACTGCTTTTGGTGCTAGGTCATCAAGGATGCCGTAAACGTTATCAGTTGTTTGTGCCATACGTGAAGTCATTACATAAGAAGCCCAATCTTTGTAGCCTAAAAGCTCTGCTTTTTGAGCGCGTAGGTTGGTTTCTTTAATAATAATAGGGCCGTTAGTTTTTGCTGCACGGTTTGCAGAGGCTTTAAAAATACGCTCACGTAGGTCACGGTTTTCAAGGCTACTTAAAATTGGTTGTTGCGTTGTATTTACCAAAGTGATCATGTAGCCGTCTTTGCCCGCTTTTTTAGCCGAAGCTGCAAGGCCTGCAATTTCACCTTCAGAAAGACCCGCTAATTCACTTTTATCTGTAACTACAATAACGTCTTCTTTAAACGATTTTAAAATGTTTTGTGAAAACGCAGTAGATAGCTGAGCTAGCTCTGAGTTAATTTCACGCATTTTAGCTTTTTCAGCGTCGTTTAATTTAGCACCTGCTTTTACAAATTGCTTGTAGTAAAAATCAACTAGGCGTTTGTCTTCTGCGTTTAATTTATCTTGGTTGTCGTAAATTGTTTGTACACGTTTGAATAAAGCACCATTTAGGTAAATATCATCTGAGTGAGCAGATAATACAGGTGCCATTTTTTCATCAATACGCTGGTATTCAGCATCTGAAATTAAGCCAGATAAGTTATAAAACGCAGCTGATACGCGATTTAATAGCTCACCTGATAACTCCATTTTAACTAATGTGTTTTCAAATGTTGCAGGAGCAGGGTTGTTAGCAATCGCTTTTACTTGTGCTGTGTGCTGAGCGATACCTGCATCAAATGCAGCTTCGTAATCTTTTGTACCAAACTTATCAAATTCTGGTGCCATATACTGCAATGGGCTTGGCTTAAATAAAACATTGTTTGCGTTCATGTCTTGCACTTGTGCTGAGCCTTCTTTTGCCATGTTTTGTGTATCGTTAGATGAACAGGCAGATAATATTAAAGCACTAGCAATAGTAGTGGCGATCAGGGTTTTACGCATAATAACTCCATAGAAAGATTAGCCGGAATAGGCTTTGCGAGTCGAAAAACCTAGTTAACTTATCAAATTTTGGGGTTTATACAATAAAGTTTATCGGTATTAAGCGGGATTTGAACGCAAATTAGCTAATATTTAGCTTTAAGGGAGGTAAAAGTAGCTCTAAAAGTAAACACTTGAGCTACTTAATCAAGTCGTTGAGTAATAATTTGCTTAATTATATCCAAGTACAAATTTTCTCTCAGAGCCAAAGTTGCTAGGTTGTTGTTGGCCAAACTCTTTGTTAATAGATGCCAATGTTTGCTCTTGCTCTGCAAGAAGGCACAAAATTTTATTTCGATAATCTAGGCTGCTCTCAAATAAATGTAAGTCTACCTGTGGCTGCAAAGTAGCGAGTCTTTGATTTAAAGTAAGTTGTGTCATATGTGATCTCCAGTGCTTGTACACTATTTATATAGCACTCGGTGCAATAAAGAGTTAATAAATTGTTCATAAAAAGCATTTTGAACTTATTAACTTGGCGTTTTAGTTATATTATGACTGCTAAACTTACCCAACACTGAACCGCTTTTACTTTACAGTGATTTAAATTTAAAGCGCTCCTTTGCTTGTTTTGGAAAATAAATGACCTTAGAACACATAAACCAAATTCTTGCCTTTGTTGTATTTAGTTACAGCGATGTACACATTACCGTAGCAAAAATTATTCAAGTGCCTTTAATACTTTTCGCTATTTGGTTTATTGTTACACGCGTTGGCAAGCTAATAACAAAAACGTTATTGGCAAAAAAATTAAGCCAAGATGCCGTGCATTTATTCACACGTATTTACTTTATTTTAAGTATCGCAATTTTAATTTTTACATCTTTAGAGGTATTAAGCATACCGCTGACTGCATTTGCTTTTGTGTCAGGTGCAATAGCCATTGGTGTAGGCTTTGGTGCGCAAAATATAATTAATAACTTCATTAGTGGCTGGATATTAATGTGGGAGAGACCAATACGTATTGGCGACTTTTTAGAAGTGGGCAATGCAAAAGGCGTGGTAGAGACGATTAATACACGCTCTACACGTATTCGTCGAAATGACGGTGTTCATATGCTTATACCTAACTCTCAGCTTTTAGAAAACACAGTAACAAATTGGACACTGATTGATGGTAATGCACGATCATCGGTAAGTGTAGGCGTTGCATATGGATCAGACGTGCTGCTGGTTAAAAAGTTAATTCAGCAAGTACTTGATGACCATGAGGCTATTTTGACTAATCCAAAATCGTCGGTATTGTTTGATGACTTTGCAGATAACTCGCTCGTCTTTAATGCTATTTTTTGGGTATGTGCCGAGTCTGAAACCATGCTTAGAAAAGTACGCAGTGATATTCGTTTTAGTATTTACGCTGTATTTGAAAAGCATGATGTAGTGATTGCTTTTCCGCAGCGTGATATTCATATCGACGGTGAAATTGCATTTAAGCGCTCATAGCTCAAATATAGTAAATATTAAAAGTCGCTCTTGGGCTAACACCGATCAGTTAAGGTGTTTTTGATCGGTTGACCGATCTTTTGGTTGCTTCACAATATCCTTATCATCTTTTGATTATGAGGGTATTTTTATGCTTAGTCATTGGTTACTTGATACGGATATATTCGCCACTCCTGACTCTTTA
>NZ_JACGWD010000065.1:0-26018 GCF_014077565.1 Pseudoalteromonas sp. 5Ae-yellow | reverse complement strand
CATGTCCCGTCTGTTAACATTAATCTTGGCATGTAGGTTCGGTGTAAAGTTTTCTGGCGAATTCAATTATACCTTATCTTCATGCTGTTTGTTTTTCATACCACAAAGATCAACACGCCCTAGTATATAAATTAAAACTTATTTTTTAATAAGCTTTTTAAACCATAGTACCAACTAAGCGCTGCCACCGTGCCATGAGTTTCTTCTTCAAAGTAACGTTGATTTATATATAAACTGTTACTCGGGTGCGCTTTTAGTTTTTTAGCAAGCTCTAAGCCCCATTTATAATTAGCCTCTCCAATTTCACCAAAAGCTGCATTATTAGCAAAAGTAAAATATACATTGCCTTTAAGCTGCTTATTTATAAGCTGTTGCTCGTCAAAATAACGATTGAGATAATTATTATCCCAAAGGTAGGTTGCATCAATAATTAAGTAATCAGTAAATAAAGAGTGATTGGTAAGTAAAACATAACTTGCGAACAAGCCGCCGAAAGATTCCCCAATTAACACCTGCTTATTTGATGTACGGTAATTTTTATTAATGAAGGGAATAAGTTCTTTTTCAAAAAAAGCGGTGTAGTTTGCGGCATTGCCAATGTTTTCAAATTTTTCGAGTAGCTTGCCGTTAAAAGTCCAATCGACATTGGTAGGGGTAAAGTCGCGCTCTCTTATCGCATTTTTACTATTAGGAACAGCGACAATAATTGCTTGTTGAATTTGTTTTTCTAGCCGCTCAGTACTGAGTGCTTCAACAAGCCCCGCTAAGGCTTTTAAATGGGTTGGGTCGCCATCAAGCAAGTAAATAACAGGATATACTAGTTCGAGGTTTTGCTTGTAGCTTGGCGGTAAATAAACACTATAACTGCGCTGCTCACCTAAAATAATAGACTTAAGCTGATGTTTTTTTGCTAACACAATATTTTCTGACGCATACGAAGCAGTAATAAAATACAGATAACTAAACGCCATTAATAAAGCTTTCATAACCATCCTTGTAATTAATAAGAGCAAACTTAACTTTTTACAGTCTCTTCTACCGTTTCAACATTTACAACTTGATTCAAGTTGCCTTTAATAACCACTGTTGCTGATATTTTATCTTGAATGGCTTGTCTGTTTGGGTCCCAATATATCTGTAAAAACCCTAACAAGCCTGTGGCAAAGCCTGCGCCGTAGCCGCCGTAGCGACCAAAACAATCTAATAAACCTAATGGCTCACCGCTTAAGGCGACAACACGAATATTACATACCTTTTTACCCGGTGTTTGCCCGCGCCAAAGTAGCGAGAACAACGTAAAGTAAACAGCAGCCCAGCCAAACCCTAAACCTAAGTCTTGAATAATGCCTTTGCTCCACTGCAAAATACTATTTGTGGTTGTTTGTGCAGGTTTTTCTTCTATTAACTGCGCAGGCTTTATTTCGTTATTTTCACTGATCACTAGTAGCTGTAAAAGTACGGTAGCAAGTTGTGGGTTTTGTAGGTCGTCCATTTCTGCTAATTTGGGAACTTGCCCTATTAAATTATCAAGTGCGTTTTGTTGGCAAGGTTGATCACAGCTGTCATCGGCTGTTTGCGCTAAATAAGTATTTACGCGTTGTTTTTCTGTGGCGGTAAGCTGAATTTCATCTTGTATTTTTACGCCCTGAACAGCTAAAGCTTGATCAGCGTTATCGTCTTCTAGGTAATCTATGCCAATTGAAAGCACAGTAAGTGCGCTTACAAATAAAATACTTGCTGCCGTTATTTTTAAGATTCTTCGCCACACATTCGACATTTTTGGAAGGTATTGCTGTGCCGTACCTTTATAAAAAGCCATTGCAGCAACAAATGCTATTAAAGCCGCGCTGAGTTTGGCTGCTAAAAATATCAGTGCAACATCAATAATAATCGCTAGTGCACGCCGAATTGGCGTAGCTAAAGGCAAGCCCAGTAAAGCACTGTCAATTTTAAAGGCGTAGGGGGTAACAACTTCTCGGGTTTCAGAGTTTGATAATTCTAATTGTTCTATCTCTTTGGCTTTCATTTATTTTCTTGTTATTAAAATAGGTAACCCGGTTAACTTACGCGTTTTTTATTTTTTGCTCAAGATAAAGCTAATAGAATCAGTGCACAAAAAAGGGCTGCATAAAATGCAGCCCTTCATGTTTTTACTCAATGTTTATTACTTACTAGCAATTATACCGTTGGATAATCGGTATAGCCTTGCTCTGCACCACCAAACAAAGTGTCGGGGTTGTGGCTGTTAAGAGGCTTGCCTTGCTTTAAGCGTGCTGGTAAGTCTGGGTTTGATACAAACGGGCGACCAAAGCCAATCATGTCGGCCCAACCTTCGCTAAGTGCTTTGTCTGCACGTTCTTTGGTGTACTTGCCTGCGTAAATTAATACACCGTTGTAGGCTTTACGAATGGCGTGTTTAAACCCAACACTCATTAAAGGTGCATCATCCCAATCTGCTTCAGCTATATGCATGTAACCTACGCTGGCTTTATTTAATGCCTCAGAAACCGCTAAATAAGTTTCCTCAGGATTTTCGTCTACTGTGCCATTAAGGGTTGTTAACGGGGCTAGTCTTACGCCTACCTTGCTGCTACCAATTTCGTCGCTAACAGCATTTACGACTTCAATTAAAAAGCGTATACGGTTTTGCACGCTGCCACCATATTCATCGGTGCGAGCATTTGATTCTGAGTCTAAAAATTGGTTAATAAGGTAACCATTAGCAGCATGAAGCTCTATGCCATCAAATCCTGCATTAACTGCATTTTTAGCAGCTTGGCGAAATTCGCCTATGACATGCGTAATATCTTGTTTGCTCATTTCGCGTGGGAGTTGGGTGTCTACAAACCCCGGTGCGCCGTTTGTATCTACAAATACTTTTACGTCTTTTGCAGCAATGGCCGAGGCTGAAATAGGCTGCACGCCACCGGTGTTGTCACTATGAGTTACACGGCCAACATGCCAAAGCTGAGCAAACATCACGCCACCAGCGCTATGTACTGCGTTGGTTACTTTACTCCAACCTACAACTTGCTCATTTGAATAAATACCCGGAGTCCAAGCGTAACCTTTACCAAGTTCACTAATTTGTGTGCCTTCGCTTACAATTAGCCCAGCACTTGCGCGCTGTGCGTAATATGTTGCCATTAAGTCGTTAGCTATATCGCCAGGCTGTGTTGAACGCGAGCGAGTCATTGGGGGCATAACAATACGGTTTTTTAATGTTTTACCTGCAAGTTCTATTGGTTCAAAAAGTAATGTCATAATGCCTCCTAAGTTTGATTGCGCTCATAATAACGTAACCAAGCACATGCAAAAACAACAAAAACTGCAAAATAGTTTTGTTGTATCTGCAATAAAGCTACAAAGTAAAACACATTAACTTTAGGTGAACTAAATGTATTTTATTGACTCTTAACAGCACTATTAAGTTGAGGGTTTGATGTGAATAAAGGGAATGCGTGGCCGTGGGTTATCTCGTTATGTATACATGGCGTGTTGCTGTACTTATTACTTTCACATAAATTACTTTCGCAAAAAATAAAGGTTGAAGAACCTCAAACAAAAAAAGACACCGTAATAAACGTTTATGTAATGGTTAACTTATCAACCCAACCTAAGTTAAGCACCGTTAACACCACCACTAACGCACCGATTGCTGAGCCTGCAAAGTTAGAGGTAAAAAAGTACCTGAATCTATAAGCACTAATAAAACACCTACAACTCAAACACAAGTTACTAAAGCACCCAAACAACGTGACGAAAAACCAAAAACAACAACAGTAACAGTAACAGTAACAAAGTCCACTATTACAAATAAACCTCAACCCCCTGCCCACACCATTAATACCAACACGCAAACGTTTAAAAAACTTAACCCGTATGCGCCTATTTATGGCGCACCTATAAATAACTTAACGCATAAAAAATGGTCACGTTTGGCGAAGCTGATAACTCAGATAGTACTGATGATGCAATAGCTGCCACGCCCACAATTAAATCACCGGTTGAATCACAAAAATCGGAAGTTCTTAGCCAAAATACAATAGGCACACGACGATTAGAAAGATTTAACGGTAAATGCTATTTAATTGATACTTCAACCGTATTTGGTAGTAATGGCATGCCTCAAGGTAGCGCGCAGACCTGCCCTGGTGAGCAAACTGATGATGAAATATTATTTAATAAAATAATGGATAAGTGGGCTTGTAAAAATAATTAGTTTTAAATTAGTGAACAAATACATTATTAAAGCGTATTAGTTATAAGTACTCCACTTACTTAATGCCAATTAGGAAACACGTATGACAACAAAGCTACTATCATCACTTTTTGTATTTAATTTATTAGTTTTAAGTGCACAAGCGAATGCAAACCAGCGCTGGTACGTTGTTAACGACTCAGTAATGGGCGGTGTATCTAATAGCGAAGTAACACAAACTCAAGAAAGCTTGCTTTTTACAGGCAATATTTCGCTTGATAATAACGGCGGTTTTGCATCAATACGTACAGAGCTAAATACACAAAGCCAAAATACTAAAGCTATAGCACTGCGCGTTAAAGGGGATGGACAAACCTATCAGCTTAGACTCAGAACTACCAATTACCTTGATGGCGCAGCGTACACCCACTCATTTAAAACAGTAAAAAATGAATGGGTAGATATAAACTTCGCTCCGAGTGATTTTACTTTAACGTATCGCGGTCGCGTGCTTGAGCAACAACCGATTATTGATTTTGACGACATAAAACAGCTAGGCTTTATGATTGCAGGCAAGCAAGAAGGTAAGTTTAAACTTGAAGTGGGTAAAATTGAGTTTAAAAGCTAGCCCACCAGCATGTTGGTGGCGCTAAATAGTATAGTCGTCGCCCCGTCTCTTCATTTCACTAATAACCAGCTCAACCATTTGTTGTTTTATTGCTGCTTGCTCTGACTTTAACTCCCCTAATTGCAGCTCTAACATATCTATTTGTTCTTGCTGTTGCGTGTTTTTATATTTTTTTGCACCTAGGTGCTCTGCATCAAAAGTTAAACTCGCATCACTTTTATTCGGCTCACTTGCAGAAGTGTTTATAGTTAAACTACGTTGTACGGGGCTTTGTTTAAGTTTATTAATTTGCTCTTGCAGCGCAATAACTCGCCCAGCGAAGTGCTTGTATACTTTTTCTAGGTTTTTATATTGATTGCCAAACGTAGCGTTATCTTCACTATATTCTTGCGCTTTGGTATCTAGAAACTTTGATAACACATATTTTGGCTCTTCCTCATTTTCTTCCTCGCTCTTTTCTTCACTCGCTTTTTCAACAGGTAGTTTATCTGATTGCGCTAAAGTTTGAGCATTTGAGCTGTGTACTTGGTATGGAATGGGAGCCGCTAAAATCTTCATTATTTTATCCCTAAAATAGCTTTGTCTCTTTTATAGGTATCGACCTCGCATTAAAATTCTTGAGTAAATTTTCATGTTAGCTAAAAGCAAAAAGCCCCACTTTATTAAAGTAGGGCTTATACCAATTTATTAAACTAACTCGTTGCTTACTTAGTGCTTTGGTTATCTTGTGAGAGCGCAATAAGTGCAAGCGCCGCATTTAGGCGAGTATTTAAATTATTATAAATAGTCATTCCAAACACACCAATAATACAAACTATTAAACCCATTTGTAGGTTAACGCTCATCTCTAGTAAAAAAACAGCTGCAACGAGTAAGCACAGCGCTAATGCATAAATAATAGATTGAAAGGTAAAGTTAATATCACCCTTGGCTATTTTAAGTAATTCGTCTTTATTCATAATTTACTTCCTTGTTATTTGATCACTAAGACTCAATTGCCAGTAACTCTACTTCAAATATAAGTACTGAGGCAGGAGGAATACTCCCTACACGTTTTTCGCCGTATGCTAATTGGTGCGGTACATAAAAGGTGTATTTATCGCCTGGGCTCACCAGTTGTAAGCCCTCAGTCCAACCTTTAATCACTTGGTGTAAGCCAAAGCTAATCGGTGTTTTACGCTCTACTGAACTGTCAAACACAGTGCCGTCGATTAGTGTGCCGTGGTAATGCACGTTAACCATACTTTTTGGGGTTGGTGTGTTTTCGTTTTCGCTTTTATGGATTACTTTATACTGCAAGCCAGAAGTCGTTTCTACTACGCCTTCTACCTTTGCGTTAGCGGCTAAATAGTCTGCACCTATTTGTGCATTTATGCCTGCTTGTTGTTTTGCTTTTTTACTATTTTGAAATATTAAAAAACAAAAAATGGCGATAACTACCGCCAAAATTATATTAATCATCATTAACCTTTTTCGCTGTCTAGCTCTTCGTCTTTTTCGTCATCATCGCCGTTTACTATGTCGGCAATCTCTTTGAGGCGAGCAAGTGCAATACCGTTTACTGAGTTTTCTGGATACTGGTCATCAATAATATCGCCAGCTTCTATATCCATTAACAAGTTAAGCGCTTGGTCTACGGTTTCAACTGCGTAAATATTGAATTTACCCGCTTCAACCGCATTAAGTATTTCGTCATCAAGCACTAAGTTAACTTGGTTTGATTTAGGAATGATAACGCCTTGCGAACCTGTTAAACCACGCATTTTACACAGTTTAAAAAAGCCTTCTATTTTTTCGTTTACGCCACCAATGGCTTGTACATCACCATGTTGGTTTATAGAGCCTGTAAGCGCAATTGATTGGCTAATAGGTAGGCTAGTAATAGACGAAATAAGCGCACACAACTCTGCTAAAGATGCGCTATCGCCATCTATGTAACCATAGCTTTGCTCAATGGCAATATTAGCGCTAAGCGTTAAGCTAAAGTGCTGCGCATATTTATTACCTAAATAACCGGTAAGCAACATAACACCTTTTGAGTGAATTGCTTTGCCAAGCTCAGCTTCGCGTTCAACATCTATTACGCCATCAGCGCCAGCATAAACCGTTGCCGTAATACGCGCAGGGGTACCAAATGAGGTATCGCCAATGTGTAATACGGTTAAGCCATTTACTTTACCAATGGCTTGGCCGTCGGTTGCAATAAGTGTGTGACCTTCTTTTATATCACTGAGCATATTTTCGCTAATTTGGCCGGTACGGTATTGCTTGCCTTCAATGGCTTCGTCAATATGGTGCGCGTCAATAACGGCTAATTTGTCTTGTTTTGCGTAGTAACTGGCCTCTGCAATAAGTTCAAGTACATCAGCAAAACGCGCTGATAATTTATTTTGATGCTCAGCTTGGCGGTAACTAAATTTAAGTAAACGCACCATAGCAGCCTGCGTTGCAGTGCACTTTAATGTTTGCTCGCAATACTCGGTTACTTTAGTAATAAACTGGTATTGCAATTTATCGCTACTTGGCAAGTAGTAATCAAAGTCAGCTAATACTCTAAATAGCTCTGCAAATTCTTCATCGTACTCACCTATGGTGTAGTACAACTCGCGCGAACCTAATAAAATAATTTTAACATCAAGCGGTATAAGCTGCGGGCGAAGTGTAAAGCTCGTCCCTACTGTGCTGTCTTGATACGGTAAGTCGTTTTTAATTTGATGTGTTTTTAACGCGAGTTTTAAACCATCCCACACTTGTGGGTTTGCCATGATTTTTTCAGCGTCCATAATTAAATAGCCGCCATTAGCACGATGCAATGCACCAGCCTGAATTGAGCGATAACAGGTAATTAAAGAGCCTTGCGATGTTGAGTACTCAATTTTGCCAAATATATTGCCAAACGTTGGATTAGGCTCGTACACAACCGGTGCTGCGTCGTCCTCTTTAAACTCAACTAAAATGTTAGGTGCAAAAAAGTCGGTAAGCATGCCTTTGCGATCAAAGTCTTCTTTGCTTTCTTCACTTTCATCTTCGTCATCTAGCCATTCAAGTACCGCGTCTATAATTTCAACGCGTATATCTTTTAAATAGCGCAGTACACCAATATGCGTGGCATATTTATGTTCTAAGTCTTTTAAAAGTGGTTTAGTGGCTTGCTCTGCAGTCGACTTTTTAAGATTGCGTTGTTTTTCTTTTGATTCGCGTTTCCAACGTGGCAGCTCTATTAACGCTTCTATTAATGCATCTTCTAGCTTTTCAATTTTTTCAAAAAACTCTTCACGTAACGTTTCTTCAAGTTCGCCAAATTCGCTGTCGCTCAATTGTTTACCATCTACAAGTGGTGCAAACCCTACTGAATTTTTTTCTTCAACTAATGCAACGCTTTGCTCAAACGCCGCAATTTCTACTGCGGTAATAGCACTGTCGTAGGCATCGTTAAATTCACGATCGATTGATTTTTTCTTACGCTGATACGCTGGGTTATCAAATGCCGCAGGAAAGGTGTCGAGTACTTCATCTAAAAATGAATCTATATCGTCACTAAGTTGCTTGCTTTGACCTGGTTGCATAAACAGCGCAATAGGTTCTCTGTGGTCATCGTAATTGTTTACGTATAACCATTCGTTTGGCGTTGAGCTGTCTTTTGCGTGTTGTTTAAGTTTATCTTTAACAAGCGTAAAGCGCCCGTGAGCGGCCTCGCCCATTACATAAAGGTTGTAACCCGGCAGTTCCATCCCTAATGAAAAATCTAAAGCACTTTGGGCGCGTTGTTGGCCTATAAACGTAAGTTGCTCTGGGTATGGATTGTTCATACACGTGTTTACGTGATTAGTAGAAATACTCGGTGCGAGTTTTGAAACAGATAGTGGCAGCAATTTTTTCGTCATTCTAACTTCTTTTTTTACCAGCATATTCGCTGGCCTTTGGGCGTATTAAGTGGCCCGCAGCCACTTAATACTTATATTTAAGGGTGCAGTGCCTTACGACTAAAATAGATTCCATCACATTCAATACACGGTGTAATTTGTGTAGCGTGATAAACATCGTAACTATGGGTGCAATTCTTACATACTAATGTGCCCATGGCTATCCATTCGCCTGCGTGATACACACCATTGTGCTTAAAATCTTGGCTAAGAGATTGCCACTCAAGTTGAGTTTTATCTTCTATGTGCGACAGTTCAAACCAAAGAGACTCTTTAAGCTCTTGCCATGCAAGCGAATTATAGTGTGATTCGTTCTCTACTATATGTTCAATATCATTCTTTAAATAACTTTTGTAGAGCTCATATCTTTCTTGACTTAAATCTTTAAGCGCCTGCTCAGATTCAACAAACCCAGAAACCACATCTTTTAAACCATGCTCTTTCACATCTTTTATCCAATGGGTAAAACTGCTAAGCCATGTTTTGTAATCAGTCATTTTTTACTCCTTCAAAATTGCTGTTAAATCAGTCTGTAACTTATGCCTTTAGCTAACCACACTATAAAAAGGCAGGTTAACCTGCACTGAAAGTTACAATTTAATAAAAGCATGTTTTTGACGCTGTGAATAGTGTTTTATTTGGGGTATCCTAACGGCAATTTTTTATTAGTTTGCAAGAAGTCTGGAACCATAGATGCAAGAGCAATATAACCCGCAAGATATAGAGTCAAAAGTACAAAGCTACTGGGAAGAAAACCAGGTATTTAAAGTCACTGAAGATGAGAGCAAAGAAAAGTATTACTGCCTTTCTATGTTCCCTTATCCGAGTGGTCGACTGCATATGGGTCATGTGCGTAACTACACCATTGGTGATGTTGTTTCTCGTTTCCAGCGCCTGCAAGGCAAAAACGTAATGCAACCTATGGGTTGGGATGCGTTTGGTTTACCTGCAGAAAACGCTGCTATTAAAAACAAAACAGCACCAGCTAAGTGGACATACGAAAATATTGATTACATGCGTACTCAACTTAAGCAATTAGGTTTTGGTTATGACTGGGATCGCGAAATTGCGACATGTCATCCAGAATACTACAAGTGGGAGCAGTGGTTTTTCACTAAGCTTTACGAAAAAGGCCTAGTGTATAAAAAAATGTCGACAGTTAACTGGGATCCAGTAGATCAAACAGTACTCGCTAACGAGCAAGTTATTGACGGTCGCGGTTGGCGTTCAGGCGCTGTGGTTGAGCAAAAAGAAATTCCACAGTGGTTTATTAAAATTACCGACTACGCACAAGAGCTACTTGACGATTTAGACAAGTTAGAAGATTGGCCAGAGCAAGTTAAAACAATGCAGCGCAACTGGATTGGCCGCTCTGAAGGGTGTGATATTGAATTTAAACGCACCGATAACGACGAAACATTTAGCGTATACACAACTCGTCCAGATACCTTTATGGGTGTTACGTATGTTGCTGTTGCTGGTGGTCACCCTATTGCGCAAGAAGCCGCTAAAAATAGCGACGCTATTGCAATGTTTGTTGAAGAATGCAAAAACACCAAAGTTGCCGAAGCAGACATGGCAACAATGGAGAAAAAAGGCATAGCAACAGGCTTTTACGCCACTCACCCATTAACAGGCGAGCAAGTACCAATTTGGGTTGCTAACTTTGTATTAATGCATTATGGCTCAGGCGCTGTAATGGCAGTACCTGCACACGATCAACGCGACTTTGAGTTTGCAACAGCGTACGGCCTAGATATAAAACAAGTCATTGCGCCTGCTGAAGGTTCAGATCTTGAAGTAAACCTAAAAGAATCAGCATTTACCGATAAAGGCGTACTTGTAAATTCGGGTGAATTTAACGGCCTTGATTTTGAAGCTGGTTTTAAAGCGATTGCCGATAAATTAGAAGCACTCGGTGTTGGTGAGCGTAAAGTAAACTTCCGCCTGCGTGACTGGGGTGTGAGCCGTCAGCGCTATTGGGGTTCTCCAATTCCAATGCTTAGCGATGAAGACGGTAAAGAACTTGCCGCAACAGAAGATATGCTACCAGTTCGCTTACCAGAAGATGTAGTGATGAACGGTGTAACTTCACCACTTAAAGCAGACCCAGAGTGGGCTAAAACAACAGTAAATGGCGCACCTGCGTTTCACGAAACTGATACGTTTGACACCTTTATGGAATCGTCTTGGTACTACGCACGCTACTGTAGCCCACGCTACGACGAAGGCATGCTAGATCCAGCGGCTGCTAACTACTGGTTACCAGTAAACCAATACATTGGTGGTATTGAGCATGCAATTTTACATTTATTGTACTCGCGCTTTTTCCATAAATTATTACGTGACTTTGGTTTAGTTAATTCAGACGAGCCGTTTGACCGCTTACTTTGTCAAGGTATGGTACTTGCTGAAACATTTTATCGTAAAGATGAAAAAGGCGGCGACATTTGGATTTCGCCAACTGATGTAAACACCGAAACCGACGAAAAAGGCCGCGTTACTAAAGCATGGCACAAAGAAGATGGCGAGCCGGTATTCTCATCAGGCATGAGCAAAATGTCTAAGTCTAAAAACAATGGTATAGACCCACAACATGTAATTGCCCAGTATGGTGCAGATACAGTGCGTTTATTCATGATGTTTACAGCACCACCAGAGCAAACGCTTGAATGGTCAGACTCAGGCGTTGAAGGCGCACATCGTTTCTTAAAACGTGTATGGAAATACGCGGTAGACGTTAAAACAGTAGGTTACCAAGCACTTGATAAATCAGCGCTAACTAACCCGCAAAAAGTACTACGTCGCGACTTACACAAAGCAATTGCTAAAGTGACTGATGATGTTGAACGTCGTCAAACCTTTAACACCGCTATTGCAGCCATTATGGAGCTTTCTAATAAGTTATTAAAAGCACCACTGAGCGACAAACAAGATGTAGCGATTGCTAACGAAGCACTTGAAGCATTAGTTATTATGCTTGCACCTATTACTCCGCATTTATCGCATGAGCTTTGGAAAGAGCTTGGTAAAAAAGGCGAGATTTTAGATGCTGCATGGCCAAAAGTTGACGAGTCGGCACTTGTTGAAGATGAAAAACTAATCATCGTACAAGTAAACGGCAAGCTTCGCGCTAAGTTAACAGTGGCTGCTGATGCAACTCAAGAGCAAGTAGAAGCCCTTGCGTTTGCAGAATCTAACGTAACTAAATTTACTGATGGCTCAACCATTCGTAAAATCATTTACGTACCAGGCAAGCTACTTAACGTGGTAGCTAACTAATATGGCTGCATTTAACGCCATTAAAAATGGACTAGCCTTAGTGCTAGTCTGTTTTTTGTTATCAAGCTGTGGCTTTCATTTAAAAAAAGCCTCTAGCCTGCCTGATAACTTAAAACAGCTAACACTTGTAGGCGATGACGAAAAATCGACTTTATTCACTGAGCTTAAAAAAGAGCTTAAAGCGAGTAACGTAGAGTTAGTATCGTCAGCTAAAGATAAAGCCCAATTGTATTTACGCAAAGAAAGCATTGAACGCCAAACACTTTCGCTGTTCCAAAACGGCCAAGTTGCTGAATATGAGCTCGCTTATGGCGTATCGTATGTAGTTAAACGCCCAGGTGAAAAAGCGATAGAAAAACGTTTTGAGCTTTATCGTAATTACCAAGACGATCCGGATCATGCATTAGCAAAAGCAAAAGAGCTTGAGCTACTTATTAGCGAAATTCGTGAGCAAGCCAGTCGTCGTATTGTTAGAGAGCTATCGCAACTATAATGCGCTGCTACGCTAATCAACTACCGAGTGAATTAAATAAAGGGCTAAAGCCCTTTTATTTAGTATTTGGAGAAGAGCCTTTTCAAGAAGCGCAGTGCGTACAACAAATTCGCGACAGTGCTAAGCAACAAGGTTTTGATGAAGTAATTAAGTTTACTTTAATGCAAGGATTCGATTGGCAAGAAATTATAGCCCAGTACCAGAGCATGTCGCTGTTTAGCGCCCGCACTATTATTGAGCTTGATTTAAACCAACAAAAGCCAGGCGTTATTGGCAGCAATACCTTTAAAAAAGTAGTTGAGCTAGTTAATCCCGATACTATTTTAATTGTTAAAGGCGCTAAAGCCAGTCAAGAAGTACAACGTGGTGCATGGTTTAAAGCCCTTGATAAACTAGGCGTATTTGTTCCTTGTTACCCACTTACGGGCTCTCATGTAAAACGATGGCTTGATGAGCAATGCCAACGTTTATCACTTAATATGCAAAGCGACGCCAAAGTAAGCTTAATAAATGCCACCGAAGGCAACTTGTTAGCCTGTTTTCAGGAGCTTGAAAAGCTCTCGCTGCTGCACGGCAATGCATTAATTACTCAGCAATTAGTAATGCAAGGCCTATTAAACCAAGCCAAATTTGATATTTTTGATTTAAGCGATGCGCTATTAAATGGCCACGCCAAACAAGCTATAAAAGTATTAAACAAACTTGCCAGCGATAACACCGAAGTGGTAAGTATTTTGTGGGCTATAACCAAAGAGCTTAATACACTTATAAGTATGCAACTTGGTTTATTAAATGGCGAACCTATCGCTAATTTATTTAAACAAAAAGCAATTTGGAAAAACCAACAAGGTCCAGTTCAAAACGCAATTAACCGTTTAAACATGCACACACTAGAACAAATAAACAGTGATGTTGCGTTGTTTGATGCCAGTTACAAGCAAGGTAATTTAATTGCACCTTACCAAGCGCTTGCTCATATTTGTATTAAATTTTGCCAGCCGCTCAACATTCCTATGCCGTGCCACGCGGTTAATTAATAAATAGCTAATGGGTGTTAAATGATCGCAATTTTTGGTGGCACTTTCGACCCAGTCCATTTAGGCCATCTAAATATGGCGCAGCAATGCGTAAATGCGTTTAATTTAAATACGCTTTATTTTATGCCCTGTGCACTCCCTGCACATAAAGCAGCGCCGGGTATTAGTGCAGAGCACCGTATTAATATGCTAAACGCAGCCATTGCACCTTATCCTCATTTTGAACTCGATTTAAGAGAACTTAATCGAACCGGTCCATCGTATTCGTTGCTGAGCTTACAAGAACTTCGTAAAGAGCACCCCACTACACCTATTTTATTTTTAATTGGTATGGACTCATTTAACAACCTAGATAAGTGGTTTGAGTGGAAGGCAATAACGCAGCTTTGCCATATTGTGGTGTACCAGCGCCCTGCTCAACATTGCACTGTAAAAGGTGAGCTCAAAAGCTATATGCAACGCGCAAATGCCGTCGAAGTAGCGGCACTTAAACACTCACTTGCAGGTAAACTTTATTTTTTACCGGGCGAAATGCTCGATGCGGCCTCAAGCACCATTCGCGAACAACTGAAAAAAAGTAATAAAAAGAATGAACTATTGCCCGATGCAGTGAGTCATTACATAGAAGTGCATCAGCTCTATCAAATTGATGCTTAAAAACTCCTAGCGTGTTAAAATGCGCGCCATTAAATTTTTAAATTGAGACAAAACCTTGGATTCAAAACAACTACTCGCCTTTGCTATGGACAAAATTGACGATATGAAAGCGCGTGACATCGTTCATATTGACGTTACTGGAACATCAGATATCACAGATTACATGGTAATTTGTTCTGGTACTTCTAAACGCCACGTACAGTCAATTGCCGATCACTTAGCAAAAGAAGCGCGTCATGCAGATTCAGAGCCATTAGGTTATGAAGGTGAAGGCGACGGCGAATGGGCACTGGTTGATTTAGGTGATGTGGTTGTACACGTGATGCAAAACGAAGCACGTAGCTATTACGATCTAGAAAAACTGTGGGGCTAAACGCTCACTCATTTTAGACAATGCTTGGAAGTAATACGTGAAAATACAAATGATTGCTGTTGGTACTAAAATGCCAGCATGGGTAGAAACGGGATTTGCAGAATATCAGCGACGTTTCCCTAAAGATATGGCCCTAGAGTTAATTGAAATTCAAGCCGGAAAACGTGGTAAAAATGCAGATATAAAACGTATTTTACACATTGAAGGTGAAAAAACATTAGCGGCTATTCCAAAAGGCAATCGTATTGTAACGTTAGAGGTAACAGGGAAAGCGCTGGATACTCACCAACTTGCTAAAAATATGGAAAAATGGCAACTCGATGGCCGCGATGTAAGTTTACTTATTGGCGGACCTGAAGGACTTGCTCCAGAGTGCATTGCAGCTTCTGAGCAAAAATGGTCGTTATCTAATTTAACATTGCCGCACCCTTTGGTGCGTATAATTGTTGCAGAGAGCCTTTACCGAGGCTGGAGCTTAAATAACAACCATCCTTATCATCGCGAGTAACCCCTTGCCATGCTAAAACATAGACCCACTATTCGTGACCACTCCGCAGAAGCAAACTTATTTGCTAGGCGAGCATTCGTGGGTTTTGTTTTTGTATTAGGATTAGTCGCTGTATTGCTTTCTAATCTTTATACTATTCAGGTAGAAGATCACCAAGACTACCAAACCCGCTCCAACGATAACCGCATTAAAGTTATTCCTATTGCACCCAACCGTGGTTTAATTTACGACCGTAACGGTGTGCTACTTGCTGAAAACAAACCTGTTTACAACCTTGAAGTCATCCCCGAAGAGGTAGATGACCTTGACGAATCGCTTGATCAAATAAGTAAAATAATTGCGATTACAGAGCAAGATAAACAAGACTTTTTAAAAGATATAAAACACACCCGTCGTTTTAAATCACAAGTATTAAAAGCCCGCTTAGACGAAACTGAAGTGGCGAAATTTTCGGTTAATCAACATAAATTCCCTGGTTTTAGTATTGAGGCACGTCTGGCTCGCTACTACCCATTTGGTGACACGCTAACGCATGCGCTTGGATATGTTGCCAAGCTTAATAGAAAAGAGCTAAACCAATTAGAACAAGAAGATCGTGCAACCAATTACCGTGCTACATATGATATTGGCAAGCTCGGATTAGAAAAATACTATGAAGAGACATTGCACGGTAAAGTGGGCTCACAACGGGTAGAAGTTAATAACCGTGGCCGTGTAATTCGCACTCTAAGCATGACCCAGCCACAACCTGGTAGCGATTTAGTGCTTACCTTAGACATTGGCTTGCAACAAATTGCACAGCATGGGCTTAAAGATATGCGTGGCGCTGTTGTAGTTATGGATGCAAAAGATGGTGGCGTGCTGGCACTTTATTCAAACCCAAGTTACGACCCAAATTTATTTGTACACGGCATTAGCAGCAAAAACTATAAAGCGTTACTTAACCAAGACCGTCCGTTAATAAACCGTACTACGCAAGGTCGTTATGCGCCTGCCTCTACGGTAAAGCCCTTAATGGCTGTATTAGCACTTGAAGAAAATATAGTAAATGAATCAACATCAATGTGGGATCCTGGTTTTTTTCAAATTCCAAATGTTGAACACAAATGGCGAGATTGGAAACGTTGGGGCCATGGTCATGTGGATGTATACAAGGCGATTGAAGAGTCGTGCGATACCTATTTTTACGATGCGGCTTATCGATTAGGCATTACTAAAATCAGTGATTTTATGGCCCGTTTTGGCTACGGCGATTTGTCAGGTATTGATATTCATGAAGAAACTACTGCTATTCTACCTTCAAAAGAATGGAAAGAAGGACGCTTTAAAGAGTCTTGGTGGCGTGGTGATACTATTTCGGTAGGTATTGGTCAAGGTTACTGGACTGCTACACCAATTCAAATTGCAAATGCGACTAACATATTAGTTAATCGTGGTATTAATCATCCACCTCATTTGGTGCAAGTAATAAAAAAAGATAGCGACATAACGCAAATTAACAACGAAGAAAAACCCCCTGTTATTTTAAAAGATCCACGCCATTGGCAGGTATCGTTAGATGCAATGCATAATACAGTTCAAAAAATATCAGGCACAGCGCACAAAGCATTTAAAGGCACTAACTACGACTCGGCTGGTAAAACGGGTACTGCACAGGTAGTTAGTATTGCCCAAGGTGAACGCTACGATGCAGAATCGCTTAAAGAGCGCCAGCGTGACAACACAATTTACGTAGGGTTTGCACCTTACAACGATCCTAAAATTGTGGTTTCTGTTGTATTAGAAAACAACCACGGCGGTATTCAAATTGCTCGCCAACTTATGGATTACTACTTTGCAGCTAATCCAGTTAATCTTGCAAGGAACGATACACCATGACAGCTTTGCACGATAAACGCTCTATTTGGATGCGTATGCATCTAGACCTACCACTGCTTATTGCATTACTCATAATGATGGCTGGTAGCATAATGGTTGTTTACAGCGCAAGCGGCCAAGACTCTTCAATGATGATTAGGCACATGACTCGTATGGGCGGTGCGGTTGTTGCTATGGTTGTTTTGGCCCAGTTTTCGCCTGCCACATTAAAGCGTTTAGTGATCCCACTTTATTGCGTTGGTTTATTAATGCTAGTGGGTGTACTTTTATTTGGCGTAAGCTCAAAAGGCGCACAGCGATGGCTCGATTTAGGGGTGACACGGTTTCAACCTGCAGAATTAATGAAGCTGGCAGTCCCTATGATGGTAGCTTGGTATATAGGGCGTAACCACTTACCTCCTCGGCCAATGCACTTAATTATTGGCTTTATGATTGTAATGCTCCCTACATTATTAATTAAAGAACAACCCGATTTAGGTACCGCTATACTTATTGCAAGTTCAGGTATATTTGTTTTGTTTTTGTCTGGATTAAGTTGGCGTTTAATCGGCTTTTTAAGCTCTATTGTAGCGCTTGCCGCATGGCCATTTTGGCACTACGGTATGCACGATTATCAAAAGCAGCGTGTACTCACCTTTTTAGACCCTGAGAGCGATCCGCTCGGTTCGGGTTATCATATTATTCAATCTAAAATTGCTATTGGCTCAGGCGGTATAGAAGGTAAAGGCTGGCTGCTTGGTACGCAATCGCAACTAGAATTTTTGCCAGAGCGCCACACCGACTTTATATTTTCGGTTTTAAGCGAAGAATTTGGTTTATTTGGCGTATGTGTTTTACTTAGTCTCTATTTATTTATTATTGGCCGTGGTTTATACATTGCTGTTAATGCACAAGATGCATTTGGTAAATTGCTCGCAGGCGCACTCACCCTCACCTTTTTTGTGTACGTATTTGTAAACATAGGCATGGTATCGGGTTTATTACCTGTTGTAGGCGTACCTTTACCACTGATTAGTTATGGTGGTACATCGATGGTGACGTTAATGGCAGGATTTGGCATTATTATGTCAATCGCAACAGATAAAAGGATGCTTTTAAAATAATGCGACACACTAATCAGCTTATATTTACCACGTTATTAATTTTGCTTTTAAATGCATGTAGTAGCGGCTCTAGTAGCCGCTATAGCATGCGCCATGATGCAGCACCACTTAGAGCCCCGACTACACTTGAGATGCAAGACGCTATAGTTACCGAAGTAACTAAAAGCGCCAGCGCTAGTCGCCCATATACAGTGCTTGGTAAAAGTTATTCACCCATGCTTGATGAAACAGGCTTTAGTGAAGAAGGCATTGCCTCTTGGTATGGTCGTAAATTTCATGGTTATCACACTTCAAATGGTGAAACGTATGATATGTTTGCCATGACCGCAGCGCATAAAACGCTGCCACTACCTAGCTTTGTTAAAGTAACCAATACAGCAAATGGTAAATCGGTAATCGTTCGCGTGAACGATCGGGGCCCGTTTCATGACGATAGAATAATTGACCTTTCGTACGCAGCCGCTTACAAGCTTGGCTATTACACCCATGGTACAGCAAAGGTTAAGCTAGAAGCCGTTACGCTTGCGGGCGCAACTGCGCGTCAAACCTATATTCAGGTAGCTGCAGGTAGTACACTTGCTAATATTGAAGCGCTTGCCAGCACATTGCGAGAGCAATACAAATTACCAACAAATATTGTGCAAAAAGACGATATTTACAGACTGCATTTAGGGCCAATAAAAGATACCCCTCATGCAAACGAAGTATTAAAAAAATTAAAAGAAAATCAATTTCAAAACGCGTTCTTGCTTTACACTCAGTAAGACTAATACCCAAACTATCCCCAGGATGCTCGCATCTTGGGGTGGTTTGGGTATAAAATGGCGTAACGCGAATCTTTAACTTTAACCATTAATGAGTATGATGAAATCTATTAAACATAAAATCCTCAAAGGTGTATGCGGCCTAGTTTGTACAGCCGCCGTATTTTCAGCCAGCGCCCAAATTATTCCGGCACCACCTCAAGTTAATGCAAAAGGTTATTTTTTAGTCGACTTTACAACAGGTAAAGTTATTGCTGAAGGTGAAGCTGATACACAGCTAGCACCTGCAAGTTTAACTAAAATGATGACCAGTTATGTAATTGGTACTGAAATTAAAGCAGGTAATATTGCCACTACCGATATGGTAACGGTAAGCGAAAAAGCATGGGCTAAAAACTTTCCAGAATCTTCAAAGATGTTTATTGAAGTAGGTAAACAAATTAGTGTTGATGAGCTTAACCACGGTATTATTATTCAATCAGGTAATGATGCATGTGTAGCAATGGCTGAGCATATTGCTGGAAGCGAAAGCGCATTTGCTGATTTAATGAATGCCCATGCTGCTAAATTAGGTATGAGCAACAGTCACTTTATCAACAGCCACGGCCTTGATACTGACGAGCACTTCACAACTCCACGCGATATGGCGACACTTGGTGCTGCTCTTATTCGTGATGTGCCAGATGAATATGCACTTTATAAGCAAAAATCGTTTACTTATAACGGCATTAAGCAATATAACCGTAACTCATTATTATGGGATGAAAGCTTAGATGTTGACGGCATTAAAACAGGGCATACATCAGAAGCTGGTTACAGCCTAGTTACCTCAGCTACTAAAAACGATATGCGTTTAATTGCTGTTGTTATGGGTACCTCAAGCGAACGAGCTCGTAAAGTAGAAAGTAAAAAGCTACTTAACTATGGTTTTCGTTTTTATGAAACAATTACTCCGTACAAAGCAGGCGATAGCTTTGCAGAACAACGTATTTGGATGGGTAACAAAGAGAACGTATCTTTAGGTATTTTAGAAGATACACCAATTACTATCCCACGTGGTCAGCATAAAAACCTTAAAGCTAACTTTGAGCTAGATAATACGCTTGAAGCACCACTTGCTAAAGGTACTAAAGTAGGTACGTTATTCTTACAACTAGAGGGCGAAGATATTGCTCAATACCCACTAGTTACACTTGAAGAAGTGGAAGAAGGCAGCTTCTTTAGCAAAATTTATGATTACTTACGCTTACAGATCATGCAGTAATTTATATCTCCCCTATTAACTAGGTAACTAATTTAAACGTCTCCACTGTGAGGCGTTTTTTTTTGCTTGAAAAATGTTAGAATGCGCCCCATATAAGCAAGACTGCTAATTGCCTATCTGTATTAAGCTTCAAGCTTTCATAGAGTCCACACTTTTGTATGAGGAGTCACCGTCGTGGTTCAACCTGTTAAAGATACTAAATTTGATGAGTACCTAGAGTACCCTTGCCCATTTACATTCAGAATAATGGGTTTAGCTAACGTAAACTTAACTGATCAAATTTTAGCTAAGTTACAACCAATAGCACCTGGCGATTACGCCCCTAAAGTAAAACCAAGCAGCAAAGGTAATTACGAGTCAGTAAGCCTTGTAGCAACAGTTACTAGTGGCAAACACATTGAAGAAATTTACAACGTGATCAGCAATATTGATGACGTACGCCACATGCTTTAATCCATAGTTGAGATTTGTTGTGAACGAAAACACTTTGATCGTACGCCAACTGGGTCGTCAGCGTTATATGCCTATTTGGCAAAAAATGCAGGACTTTACCGACACCCGTGATGAAAATACGCCAGATGAAATTTGGCTTGTAGAGCACGAGAGTGTATTCACCCAAGGTCAGGCTGGTAAGGACGAACACTTACTAGCTCCTGGCGACATTGAGGTGATTAAAGTTGACCGTGGTGGGCAAGTAACTTACCACGGCCCTGGCCAGCAAATGATGTATGTATTATTTAATCTACGTCGTTTAAAGATTGGTGTACGTGAACTGGTTACGTGGCTTGAAGAGTGCATTATTGAATCACTCGCCGAGTATGGTATTGAAGCTTATGCTAAAGCTGATGCACCAGGTGTATACGTTAATGACAGTAAAATTGCATCCCTTGGTTTAAGGGTTCGTCGTGGTTGCTCGTTTCATGGCTTAGCATTAAATGTTAACATGGACCTAAGTCCATTTTTACGCATTAACCCATGTGGTTATGCGGGCATGAATATGGTGCAAACTAAAGAATTAGATGGTCCTCAAAACCTAGAAAGTGCGGGTGAAGGATTGGTGAAACACATGATCAAGAAGCTTAATGCAACACAGGTTAAGCATACTGAAGGGTTTGAAAACGAATGAATAAACCAGTCAAAATGGAACCAGGTGTAAAACTACGCGACGCAGAAAAAATGGCGTTGATCCCAGTAAAAGTTTTACCTACAGAAAAAACTGAAATGTTGCGTAAGCCAGAATGGTTAAAAATTCGCTTACCTAAATCAACCGATCGTATTGACGGTATTAAAAAAGCGCTACGTAAGCATGGCTTACACTCGGTATGTGAAGAAGCTTCGTGCCCTAACCTATCTGAATGTTTTAACCACGGTACAGCTACCTTTATGATTTTAGGTGCAATTTGTACTCGTCGTTGCCCATTTTGTGATGTTGCTCATGGTCGCCCATTAAAACCTGATGCCACTGAACCTGAAAAGCTAGCACTTACTATTAAAGATATGAAGCTAAGCTACGTTGTAATCACTTCAGTTGACCGTGATGATTTACGTGATGGTGGTGCACAGCATTTTGCCGATTGTATTCGCGAGATTCGTAAACATAATCCAACTATCACTATCGAAATTTTAGTACCTGACTTTCGTGGCCGTATGGACCGCGCACTAGAGATATTAATCGAGACGCCACCAGATGTGTTTAACCACAATCTTGAAACTGCGCCACGTTTATACAAACTAGCTCGTCCAGGTGCTGACTATAAATGGTCTTTAGAATTACTTCGTCGCTTTAAAGAAGCTCACCCAGAAGTAAAAACTAAATCAGGCTTAATGGTTGGTTTAGGTGAGGAAATTAGCGAAATTGAAGAAGTACTTCGCGATTTACGTGCTCACAACGTTGACATGCTAACTGTAGGCCAATACCTACAACCTTCTAAGCATCACTTACCGGTTAAGCGCTACGTGCCACCAGTAGAGTTTGACGGCTTAAAAGCGTATGCAGACGAAATTGGCTTTACTCACGCGGCTTCAGGTCCGTTTGTACGCTCAAGCTACCATGCTGATCAACAAGCAGCGGGCAAAGAAGTGAAATAAGTAAACTTAAGTATTAAACTACTTTTATGGTAAAAAATGCCGTTAGTTAATAAATTAAACTAATGGCATTTTTGTATGTGATAAGTTTTTTTTACCATTTATCAAATAAAATTAGGTTAAACCCATCTAAGTTGAGATAATTAGCACTGACATAATTATTTAGGTTCATTATGAAACTATTAGTTCGTAACTTGTCTCGTGCTACCACTGAGCATGAGCTTCGTACTTTATTTGCAGAGCACGGTAAAGTGACTACCTGTAACTTAGTACTTGATAAAGACACTGGCCAATCTAAAGGCTTTGCCTTTTTAGAAATGCCAAACGACATAGAAAGCAAAAGCGCTATTAAAGCACTTAACCAATCTACTGTTGATAAAAGTAAGATCCGCGTGAAATTAGCGGATGCTTAAGTAATAATTTATTACTTAAAGTTAAAAGAACCAGCTTGCGCTGGTTTTTTACTAATGGCTGATAGCTAATCTGCAATTGCGTGAAAAGTTCTCTATAAAAATTCGACATCGCTGCAGTGCTTCCTTTATATTGAAAGCCCAATTAAATAACAATATGAAGACTATGGCATATACTCTTTTAAAAAGCGCTAGCCTAAGCCTGCTAGTTGCACTCTTTGGCTGCTCAGAGCCTGCAAGCAAACAAACCCCATTAGAAAATACAGCCGGTGTAAGCCTTAGCAATATTAAACAGCATATTAAAACGCTAGCCTCTGATGACTTTGAAGGCCGAGGTCCACTTACTCATGGCGAAGTGAAAACAGTAGGCTACTTAAGTGAGCAATATAAAGCACTGGGTTTAATCGGTGCTTATAAAGGTAAATACTTACAGCCTGTAAAAATGGCAATGGTGACAGCTAATCAGGATATGCAGTTAAAGGTAGGTGATTTAAGCTTTAAATCAGGTAAAGACTTTACTGCGCGTACTGAGCAACTTCAGCCATTAATTGATGTACGTAACTCTGACGTTGTATTCGTTGGCTATGGTATTAATGCGCCAGAATATAAGTGGAATGATTATAAAAATATTGATGTAACGGGTAAAACAGTGGTTGTGCTCGTTAACGATCCAGGTTTTGCTTCTCAAAACGATGCCCTTTTTACTGGCAATGCAATGACCTACTACGGTCGCTGGACTTATAAATATGAAGAAGCCGCTCGCCAAGGTGCAAAGGCTGTATTTATTGTTCATGAAACAGCACCTGCGGCATACCCTTGGGGCGTAGTTGAAAGTTCAAACACCGGCACTAAATACACGTTAATGGATAACAATTTAAACGCGTCTAAATTACCGGTTATGGGCTGGCTAACACTTGATGCGACTGAGAAAATGTTTAACGCCGCAAAGCTTAACTATCAAGATTTAAAACAAGCAGCATTAAATGATGACTTTAAAGCCACGCCACTTAACTTAAAAGCAAATCTTGCCTTTAAAAACGAAGTATCGCATGCCAAATCGCATAACGTAATTGCACAAATTACAGGTAGCGAATCACCTGACGAATACGTTGTTATAAGCGCTCACTGGGACCACTTTGGTACTAAACAAACTGATACTGGCCCTAAGATTTATAACGGCGCAGTAGATAACGCTTCAGGCACTGCAGCCACGCTTGAAATAGCACGCATCATGAGCAAAATGAATAAGCAAAAACCGTTTAAACGCTCAATTATTTTTGCTAACTTTACAGCAGAAGAAACGGGGTTAATTGGTTCTGAAGAATTTGCATCGGGTGCGGTTGTACCTACAAAACAAATGGTCGGTCTATTAAATATTGATGGCATGAACGTGCTTGATGGCACTGACTACATTTTACAATACGGTAAAGATTTATCGACAATGGAAAACTATTTAGCAAAGGCTGCAAAATCACAAGGCCGTGTTGTTAAAATGGATCCTCGCCCGCAAAATGGCTTGTTTTTTAGATCTGATCATTTCTCACTTTCTAAGCAAGGCGTGCCCAGTCTATTATTTATGAGCCTGGGCGATACCGACCCTGACTATATAGCGCATAAGTACCATAAAGAAGCAGACGACTACTCAGCTGATTGGTCGTTAGGTGGTGTTAAGCAAGATATAGATCTTATTGTTGATATAGCCACTCAACTTGCAAACAATGGCGATTGGCCAAAGTGGACTAGCGAGTCTGACTTTAAAGCCAAACGCGCGCAAGATAAGCAATAAATAACTATTAATAGTTATGTAATATAAAAATCCTCCTACTTGGAGGATTTTTGTTTTAAACGAGCCCGCATTAATAGCGTTTCGGCCTTTGCCCCTAAATAAACATAAATAGCCAGTGCAATTAAAAGCCCCACCACTGCCAGCATCATCGCTATTGCAGGCATTAAATATTCCGATTGCCCCAGCGCCGCTTTAAACATAGTTAACAACGCCTCAATTGATATAGCAATTAACACGGTAGATATAAATCGTGTAATAGTGCGCCGCGTAGATGAGTGCCTAAAAATATCCTTATGCATAAGAATTTCTTCTTCGAGTATTGTTTTACCTAAATCGAATACTGCTAATGCTAGGGTGATGTAAATAATGATACTAAAGGGTTCAAGTGGATCTGATGAGGTATCTACATGGGTTAATAGCGCGTATATATCACTAAAAACGATATTCAGTAAAAATAATACTAAGCAAAATAAGCACGCCACAATAATACCGTAACCCGCTTTAAAGTAAGGCGACATATTAGCGCGCGCAGTATCACCCATTACAAACTCAATAAGCTGCGTTAAGCTCACATCAACGACCAAGTAATGTTGATTATTAATTGGTTTTTTTAGTTCTTTAATCGCCGATATACATAAATGGTTAGTCGCTATAGAAATGTAGGGATCAGTAAAGCACACCCTATCACTTGTTTTAGCGTTCAAAAAATAGGGTCGCTCGCTTAAATCTTGTTGATTACCACTTTCACCTAGTTTTTTGCTATATGCCCGTTTAAAGCAGACATTATTACCCTGCTGCAAACCTTCTGCATTTAAACAATATTGTAATTCTAAAAATGGGTACTGCTTAATCAGGTAGCGGGTATCACGCTCCTTAGTTAACCCATCCTCAATACTCATCAAAATAGATTCAAGTAAGCTGTGTATTACATGCTCATATTCGTGGTAGCGCTCAACACTACTGATATAACTCATTCGCGCCATTTTAAATACTCATTAACCTAAGTTATAAATAGATTTGCAAGTTTAAAACCAATAATAAAATAACTTAACAATCAGCAACTTAATGATATTCAAACTCGTGTTTTGCACTACTTTGGTGACTAAAAAGTAATATATTAAATTAAATGCACAAAAAAGCAGCTAAGTATTAATTACTTAGCTGCTTTGTGAGTATGACTGGTAAGGCTTTACGACTAGCTTAAATATAGAGCCTATTACTGAACCTTCGAAAACTCTTCTTTAGATAATTCGCCATTTCCATCTGCATCTAATTGATCAAAAAGCTGTACTAGTTGCGAGTTTACTTGGGTTTCTGTTTTACTAATTACGCCATCGCCATCAGTATCAAAAGAATCAAAATCTACCGCAGCAAACGCTGCTGAAGAAGAAGCAAGGGCTACAAGTGGTAGGGCGTGTTGATCTTTGGTGGGTGAATTTACAGCAGTATGTTTGGTTTTTAGGCAAGGCAGAGCCTATGTAGTGTGGTTATTCCCCATAAATAGGCGATAACGCAGCATAAATACCAAACATGCGCTGCCCTTTGGGTTCTTTCTAGGGACGATTAACTCTTTGTTGCTCGGTTTTTACTTAGCCCACTAGGTTACAAACCTCGCGCCGCGATTTA